>JBCCEG010000069.1:0-7259 GCA_039030455.1 Myxococcota bacterium
ATACCGCAGCATGCTTTGATTGATGGTCTTCCCAAACCGACGCGGACGGGTAATGAGGGCAATCTTGTCGTCGCAAGTAAGAACGTCCCCAATGAACCGGCTTTTATCGACCAAGCAACAGCCTTGACTCCTCGCCTCGCCAAAGTCGTCGATGCCGCGCGGCACCGGGTTGCCCGGATTAACGATGCGCGCGGCTATTGTTTCGGTTCGCGCGTTCATAACACAAGCATGCCATACCGAAATGTTTGAAAACAAACCCCCGCAGGGGTTACACTTGATCTTGATAAGATGTGAATGTCGCAGTGGTTAAGCAGAATAAAGCAATGCCGTGTATCGTCGCACTCGACGGACCTTGCGCCTCGGGCAAGGGAACCGTGGCACGGGAGGTGGCCCAAGCATGCGGACTGGCACACGTGGATACAGGTGCCGTTTACCGCGTGCTGGCGCATGAAGCCCAACAAAAAGCCATAGAGCCTCGCGATGGTGATGCTTTGGCACAGCTTGCCCGTTCACTCACTATTGAGATGCGGCCCGAGTCCTCGGGGGTGCGTGTTTGGTGCAACAGCAGGGACGTCACCCAACTCATCCGCACCGACACGGTGGGGCAAGCGGCATCCCGCATTGCCATTCAACCGGCCGTGCGCCAAGCACTGCTAGACTTGCAACGCCACCTTGCCTCATCTCACCCAGAGGGCGCCGTGGTGGAAGGGCGAGACATCGGCACGGCGGTGTTTCCCAACGCGACGGTCAAGATTTTCCTGACGGCCGCCGAATCAGAACGGGCGCGACGGCGCCATGCGCAACTGTCTCAGTTAGGCCAACGCGTCTCTTACGAAGAAGTCCTGCGGCAGCTGCATGAGCGTGACCAACGCGACTCATCGCGCGAGGTCACTCCGCTACGGCAAGCCGACAACGCGGCAACCATCGACTGCACCACCCTCACCGTGCAGCAGGTCGTCGACCGCATTTGCCAACTCGCGCGGCCGCATTTGTCCGATCAAAACGCCGCTGGTTGTAGAGACGCGATTAATCGCGTCTCTACGATGACAGAACATTCCGAAGTGGATTCCTGCTGGAGTTTATCCTCGCGAAAGCGAGGACCCACCAATGACAAAGTGGGGCGGAATGACAAAAAGAAAAGCGCAACAGCCGCCTTGGGGGGCCCACGCGGAATGCCGGATCTCCTCGAGGAGACCTTGACGCCGCACCAACACATCACGGCATCGGCCCTGACGACCTGTGATTATTACGGTTACCACCAGATCCAAACCCCGTTGGTGGAGCCGCTGGCCCTGTTTGAGCGCGGCGTGGGTGAAAACACGGATGTGGTGCAAAAAGAAATGTATGTGCTGCGGCACACCGATCCACCGTTGTGCCTGCGGCCGGAGAATACCGCGGGTGTCGTGCGGGCCGTGTTGCAGCATGGGTTGCTGCGGCAATCCGCCGAGCTCAAGCTGTGCTACGCCGGTCCCATGTTTCGGCATGAAAAACCGCAAAAGGGCCGGTTGCGGCAGTTCCACCAAGTAGGCGCCGAAGCCTTTGGTTGTGCCGAACCGTCGCTAGACGTGGAAGTCATCACCCTGTTGCATCAGTGGCTGGGCAACCTGGGGCTGCCCAACCTGCGGGTACGCATCAACAGTTTGGGAACTCCCCGTGAACGGCGTTGCTACGGGATTGCTCTGGCCAAGCACCTGCGGCAGCACGCAAAAACGCTCTGCGAAGACTGCCGACGGCGAGTCCAAACCAACCCGCTGCGCGTTTTGGACTGCAAAAAACCCGAATGCGCGCGGCTGACACAGGGAGCGCCCACCAGTTTAGAAATGCTCACGCCCGACTCACGCACGCGCTTCGAGACCGTGGAGAAGCTGCTGCGACAAGCCGACATCGCCGCGCGCATCGACGGGGCGTTGGCGCGGGGGCTGGACTATTACACGCATACGGTCTTCGAGGTGGTCTGCGAGCAACGGCTGGGCGCGCAAAATGCCGTGGCCGGCGGTGGACGTTACGACGAACTTGTCCAAAACCTGGGCGGCCCCGCCACCCCGGCCGTCGGCTTTGCCGCGGGCGTGGAACGCCTGGCGCTCGTGCTTGACAAAATGAACGCGGCTTCTCAGCCCGGCGCCTCCACTCTCGTACTCATACACGCCGACGCGGCCGGGCGGGAGCTGGCACACCGCCTGGCGCGAGAACTGCGACAGCGGCGACAACGGGTGGAGTTGCCGCACACCCCCCGCAGCGTCAAGGCACAGTTGCGCCACGCTAACCGCCTAGGGGCCGACTGGGCTCTGGTACTGGGAGAGTCGGAAGCAAAAGCGGGGTCCGCCGCGCTCAAACACCTGCGCACGGGCCGAGAACAAACCATTGAACTTGGCGCGCAAGAAATCGTCGCGCGCACGCGGGGAGAGCAAAATCCATGAACACACGCCGCAAAATGGCCATTGCCACTTGGTCGGCCCCCCGCGAAGGAAATATCCACGGCAAGATGACGGTGGATATCGATAACGCCCTGGCTTACATAGAAAGTTTACGAGCACGGTCCGGGGCTAGAGTGACTCTCACGCATTTAATAGGAAAAGCCGTTGGGTACGCCCTGGCGCAAGTGCCTCACATCAACAGCCGCATCGTGTTTGGGCACACCGTGCCACACGCGTCGGTGGACGTCTCTTTTCTCGTTGCTGCCGCAAACGGTGCCGATTTGGCCAAGGTCAAAGTCACCGGCATTAACCGCAAGCCTTTACCCCAAGTGGCCGCCGAGCTAAGGGAAGAAACAAGCCGCATCCGATCAGGGCGTAATCCTTTTAACAAAAGCAAGCCGTGGTTGCGCTTCTTGCCCACCTGGCTGCTCCGGCCTACTCTGAGCTTGCTGGGTTACCTTACCGGCGTGCTGGGAATCAATTTGCCGGCATTGGGGGTAGAAGCCTTTCCCTTTGGCGTCTGCGTCATTACCAACATCGGGTCATTGGGCATTGAAGAAGGCTACGTGCCCGCCACGCCCTTTGCCCACGTGCCGCTGTACGTTGCCATAACAACCGTCAAGAGCCGCCCCGTTGTACGGGACGGTCGGGTGGTCATCCGTCGCCAACTCGATCTCATGGCCACCATCGATCATCGCGTTGTTGACGGGTACCAAATCGGACAGCTGGCCAAACACGTCCGAGAAGCATTGGACCATCCCCACATGCTTGAGTCTGATGCCAATCCACGAAAATAATACCAATCCGCAGAAATAACGACACCTTCCTGTCATCCCTGCGAAAGCCTGAACTTTGGACACAAATCTGTCGCCCCCGTGGAGACCAAAACGCTCGATCATTTTCCCTTGTCATCTCAGGACATGAGGAATACCCACTATATGGCCTGGATCCCCGCTTTCGGGGCTTTCCAAAAAGGTCGGCGCTCTGTTCTTCCAAGGAAAAACGGCTCGGACGCTCCACAGTGGATCCCTGCCCCTGCTCGGGGGCAGGGGTGACAACCTTTCGCAGGGATGACAAAGTGGGAAAACCCGCTTGGAACCTGGATAAAAACGAAAGTTGAACAAAAAAGCGTACACTCTTTCTGTCATTCCTGCACAAGCAGGAATCCACTGAAAAAGTGCCAAAAAGCGGATCCGATGGGTTTTTGGAAGGCCCCTTTCACGGGGATGACAAAGGGGGGGCGTGAAAGTAGCGGAAAGAGCCATTTTCTCGATTTCGGTCGAGTCGTGGACATTTGTGTCCAAAGTTCAGGCGGAAGCAGGGATGGGAACGAAAAACGATTGGAGGTTGGCGAATTTGAAAACTTGTTTTCTGGAAATGGTAAAGCAGGAACGACAAAAAGGGGCCGTTGGCCCCCATCTCCGTCGGTCGCTTTCCCGTCTCCCCCTGACGCGGGCACACGGACGCTGGAAAAATACAGTTCCTGCAGCGAATCTATCCCCTGGGAAAAGCTATCCGCGCGAAATCCAGTCAGCCGACACAGGGGCCCGCGCGTATCTCCTTGCCGCATAATTGCTCGCGGGCTTGTGTCAACCGAAACATATCATGCCGTCCCTTATCTTCTCCGCTCCTGCTCCATCGACCATTCATGAGCCCATGGCCTGGGTCGCCGCCTATTAGCGCATAAGGAAGCTTTACGAGATGGATCCGAAACTTGCCTACCCGACGAGAAACGGCCAACCGCCGAGCCATGGAACAACCTGTGCGCTTCATTTTACCAACCTCCTTAGGCGCCAAAGCACCTTTTTTATTTTGCCTTGATAAATATGAAACACTTAGAACAAAAAAATAATTCCTTAGTCAAGAAAAAATTCTAACTTTTTCACAGCAAGACGGTCTACACAGTGATTTCGAAAGCCCGGCAGGATGTTTTTCTAACGGGAATCCACTGCGGAATCAGCGAAAAGAATCCTACGGACCCTTAGAAGAGCTAGCCGCCGCTGGTAATCGAGGGGCTTGTCGCCTTGCCCGTATCCCAATAAGCAGCCTCTATTTTGTGGCCATCGAGATCGCGGACGAAACAGCCGTAGTAAGGTTCGCCATAAAGCGGGCGCGGGCCAGGTTCGCCATTGGCCGTTGCGCCAAGCGCGAGCGCCTTGTCCCAAAAAGCATGCACGGCCGAGCGTGAAGGGGCAATAAAACCCACATGGACACCGTTGGCAAGAGTGTCTGTACCGCTGATTCATCGGATGAAAGGATGACACAGATGGAAAGCCCGCCATTGAAAAGCAAGCAAGATCCCGGTCAGTGGAGTTTAGCCGATGGTTGCCAAAACAGCATCGTAAAAGCCACTTGCCTTGGCAAAATCATTGGTGCCCAACGAAATATGAGAGATACACCCTGGAATTTCCACATCTGTATAGTCCGGAGTGTTCGTCATCGGCGTGCCTTGAGCTGCCTTTGATTGTAACGTGGATAAGCTTCCCGTTGCAACGGGGTGTTGGCAACGGTTCGCAAGAAGAGACTGTGCGGGCAAGGGGACTGGGATGACTTTATGGCAAGCGTGTTTGCTGGGAATCGTGCAGGGGGTCACGGAGTACCTGCCTGTCTCCTCAAGCGCGCACCTGATCCTGGCACAGAGTGTGCTGGCGGTAGACCTGGGGCAACAAGACGCGCTCGCGTTCAATACGCTGGTGCAGCTGGGCACGGCCGTGAGTCTGTTGATCTACTTTGCCCTTAAGTGGCGCCGCGACCCCCTCACGGCGCTGCTGCCCCAAAGTAGAGACGCGATTAATCGCGTCTCTACAGAATGGACCCCCGCTTCCGCGGGGGTGACAAACAAGAGCACCACGCGGGTTTGTCATCCCCGTGCGCCGCAACCCCACCTTTGTCATCCCTTCGCTATCGCTCAGGGCAAGCCCGAGTCCGTCCCGAACGCAAGCGAGGAACCCCCCTGTCATCCTGACGAGCGAAGTACCCCTTCTGTCATTCCTGCGAAAGCTTGTCACCCCTGCCCCCGAGCAGGGGCAGGAATCCACAACCTGTCGTCGCAACGTGGGGAGATCCTTCGCTACGCTCAGGATGACAAGAGGAATGCTCAGGATGACAGTGGATTCCTCCCGCAACTGATCCTTTTAGGCCTATGGGTGGGGCTGGCGAGTGTGCCCGCCGCTATCTTGGGCTTGCTGTGCAAAAACCGCATCGCGGCCCTGTTTGTCTCTCATCGCGCGGCCGCCGCCATGCTCGCGGTCACGGCCGCCGTGCTGTGGTTGGGCGAGTGGCGCGCGGGCGATCGGCGTGGTGAATCCCGCGTGGCGTTGCGCGCGGCGCTGTGGATGGGACTGGCGCAAACATTGGCGCTGCTGCCGGGCATTAGCCGGTCGGGCGTCACCATCGCCGCCGGTCTGGCAGCGGGGCTGGCTCGGCCCGCGGCGGTGCGCTTTTCGTTTCTCATGGCGATTCCGGTTGTCTTTGGCGCGAGTTTGCTGGTGCTGCCCCGGTTCACCGCCGACCCGGCTGTGTTGCATCGCATGGTCGTGCCCTTGGCGGTGGGGTTTGGCACGGCGGCCGTCACGGGCTACGCCGTGATCTTTTGGTTCATGCGTTTTGTGCAGCGCCACGGCCTGCGGCCGTTTGCCTGGTATTGTTTGGCTGTTTCAATGATCGGGGTGTTCGCGGGCGGCGGCTAGCGACTCATCTGTCCATCATTTGGGATCGTAGAATGTAAAAGACGCGGGATCGCACATACAGGCACTCGAATTTTTTAGTTTGCATTTATACCTTGCCGTATAATTTTTATCGGAGTCCGTGTAGCTTCCTTCCAGTTTTGAACAGTAGCTGGTTGCCAAAGAAATATTTTTTAATTTTCTGGTCGCTCCGACTTTTTCACAAAATTCATCGCAAGACTTGGTAATGTCAAAATCATCGACAGAAATACATTCGCTGCCAGTTAAGAAACACTCCTTGTTAGTTTCCTGTATCTTTTTACAGAGCTCTAAATCTGGATTTAAAACATGGCAATTTGCCTGACATTTTTGTTTCCCTTTACTCCACCTACACGCATCTCCGTTACATTTCGATTTCTTTATTTTACTGCACTTAGTCTCTGATATTGAATCTGAAATTCTTCGGAGTTCTTTCGACCCAAACAAGGCCTGCTTTTTCTTTTGAATCTCCGTATTTTCACACGTCTTTTTGTCTTCTTTTAAACGACAGCCGTCAACCTTCGCGCAGACGTCGGTTTCTTCCTTTCTAAACCCGTTTGTCAAAATCCCACAATCGAACTTACAAGCCTTTTTAAACATCCTACAATTTTTGCTCTTCCCACAATTTTCCTTTTCTCTTAAGCACAAAGAATCCAAATAATCATACTTTCCTGCTTCATTAATTTGCCCTCCATTAAGAGAAATAGCGTGATCATAGGATTTTTTCTCAAGAGAAGCCGACCCCAGCGAAACGCACGCGTTATTGCCATCTGAATCAAAATGCCACATGCAGTTTGGTTCTTTGTTGCACCTCTTCATTTGATTCTTGTGGCCCGTGACATTCCTAGAAATCCACCCCGGCGTGTATTGGTCGCAGCCTTTCGAGGCCAAATCAGATACTCCTTCGTCTTCGTCGCCGCAGGCGGTCACAAAACCTAGAAGACCCATCCCCACGCAGCCGAAACCGACCAATAACCAAGCTCTCGCACCACAGTTCATGAATCCCCGCTCTTCCTCGAGCGATCTCGTGCACCTTGGGCAAGGTGGCGGCGTCGGCGAAGTCGCGGGTCTGCGGCGTCGACTGGCCCGGCCGGATGAGCGCGCCGGTGAGCAGCGCTACCAGGATGCCCGCCGCGATGAA
>JBCCEG010000070.1:0-7214 GCA_039030455.1 Myxococcota bacterium
GTGTTGCCGCTGGAACAGCAGTTTGACGTTGGGGCCGGCATCCATGGTCCAATAGACGGGGACGCCGTCGGCTCGCGCTTGCCAAACTTGGTGCATGATGCCAACGGATTGGGGCAACCAGTACAACATGGGCGGCCTAGCCCCCAGCATGGTGGCATGCATGGCTAGCGCGTTGGACTCGGCGGTTTGGCCTAGCGTGGTGAAATCATGGGCGTGAATCGCGCGGCGCAGCGTTGGCAGATCTTTTTTGACTTGCGCGGGCCAGACGCGGTAAAGCGCGGAAGTCGTGACAGTCCGGTGCATGGCCTCGCGCGAGCCGACGGTTTTGGGAGTCTCGCTGACGATCACGAGCCCCAGCCGCAGATCGGGCCATGTGGCGCGCAGCGGCTCCGCGTAGCTATCCATGCCTTCCCGGGCGCTGCCCGCGTGCCATTGCACAAACCCTTCGTGCAGCGATCGACAGGCGCTGCCGCTGCCCAGTCGCGCCAAAATGGAAAGATCGCGCGCGGGCAGGTTCCACGCGAACAGGGTGTTCAGCGCCTTGACCAGTGCCCCGAACATGGAGGCGGACGAAGCCAGGCCCGCCGCGATCGGAATCGAGTTGCGGATGGAGACGTGAAAGCGCAGGGAGGAGTCCGCGCGAAACAGGTCGAGAAACGCTTCGAATGGGCCAGAGCTTTTGGTGTGCGGCGACTCCAACCTGTCATCCGGCAGCGCAGGCGCGAAGGATCCCCCCGCATGGCGATCCGTGAGGGGATCCTTCGTCTGTCCTTCACTGTTGTTGCGGACAGACTCAGGATGACAAAGTGGGGGTTGCGCCGCATGGGGAGATTCTTCGCACGCTGCCGAATGACGGAGAACGTCGTTTCCACTCCCGTCTGCCCGTGGCTCAATTGTAATGACATCCCCCCGATCCTCTTTTCCTTCATTGCGACCCACTACGCGCAGCTTGACGTGCGTGCCGCGATCGCCTAGCGACAGGGAGAGGCTTGATGTCACCGGCAAGTTGAGTTCCGTGTCGCGCTTGCCCCAGTATTTGCACAGGGCAATGTTAGCCGGCGCGAACGCTTGGGCTACGGCCGTCCTCGGCTGCTTGGGGCGACCTTGCAGAATGACGCGGACGACGTCGCGCTTGGTTATCATCGATTGCCGTCAACTCTCGCGGCGAATCTCTACGTGCTACGAATCCTTACCGCCCTTGATCACCCTCAGTTTGGGGGGCTTGCCGTCTTGAGTGGGCGCGGGCTTTTCCTCGTCGTCCTCCGACAACGCGAAAATGGATGGGAAGACTCCCTTGCAGTAATCCAAACGTTCTTGAAAGCTATTGAATGTACGCTTGGAGTCTTCCGAAGTAGACATGATAAGTGCCGTGGCCCGCAGCAAGCTGTTGGCTTCCCTCTCATTAACGATGAGGAGTTCCGCCGGAGGGTTATTACAGTCCTCGAACATTCCCCGCGTGACGCGATACCACTTTTTACTCATATCGCCCCCTTGTCGTTCCAGCGATGCATATTGTTCCGGCGACAGCTCCACAATGTTTTCTTCCTTGATGGGAAAGCCGAGTTTGTAAACCGCTGGGAGCGCGGCGGCGGTTTCGATGAAGGGCAGCATGTCTTTAATGTCCGCTTGAGGTTTTTGGGATCCGCTAACGGGTTCTACTCTATCACGAGTTTGGCCATGTGTCGATAACCAAGCCCTTGTTCGTGATGTTACCCGAAATGATCTCCGATGGCCATTGTGGGCTTGTTATGCGGCCCAATCCGACTACGCAGTCGCCAAGACCGGCGCCTGAAATCTTGGCGCCGTGGATCGTTGGTTCCCCGCGCAGGGCTTGGACCATTTCTTCTAGCAGGGCATTGCTTACACCCAGGGCGTTCATCAATCCGTGATTGACGTTGAACAATCGGCCCAAGCTCGGCCAGTCCGCCCGCTTGATCGCGCTTGCGGCTTCGATAACCGTCTGGTGGATGGCGCTGTCGATCGCGTCGACAACGCGGGGGTGTTGTCGGCGGAATTGTTCGACGTGTTCCACGACGCGCGGCGTGGGAGTTTTCGCGCCGCTTGCGCACAGGACAATGGGAGGTGCTTGATCAAAGCGCTCCGCCACGGTCGGCGCCGGGTGTGACTGGAACAGCAGGGTTCCGCCGAACAAAGACGCGGCCGCGTCAGCGCCCGAGCCCATACCCTGAACGCGGCGAATCACGGCTACGGCTTCATTCAACCCCAAAAAGTTTTCGCTTTGCTTTGCCCCGCAAAGTGTCCTCGCTATCGCTCCGGTACTTTGCGGGGACCCCTGCTCAATACTTTTTGGGCTGCGCACCGCCTTGCGTGAGCAAGAAGAGGCTCCTGTGGAGCCTCTGTGCGGTAAGCAGGGGAGGCAACTGGTTGCCGACCTGGGTCCGAAGGACCCCGACCTTGCCGAATAAGGGGACTCCGCCGCTTGCGGCGGGGAATCCACTAGATTGAGCCACGCGCGCACGGCGCCCAGAACGGCGGCGGTGACGGCCGCCGACGAGCCCAAGCCCGCAGCGGCGGGCAGGTCGGATGTAATGGTCAACTCCATGCCGTTGGGTAAAGCCGTTTGGTGGTGCCGGAGCGAAGCTTGCACAAAGCGTAGGGGTGGGGGTAAACGGCATTCCTCCACGGACGTGGCGCTGTTGCCCAAGTCCGACGCGACGACGATCCGGCGATCGGCGCGCGGCCGCAGCGTGACGTGGATGCGTCGGTCCACGGCGGCCACGATCGCCTGCTTGCCGCGCAATACGGCGTGCTCGCCCAGCAGCATGACACTGCCGGGCGCGGTGGCGCGGATGATTTTCTCGCTCCTCATGGTGTAACCAGCTTACCTGGTTGCTGTTTCAGAGGCAGCTGACCGAGAAATGTTGAGGAGCCTCTCAAGGCTCCTGTCGTGTGACGTCGCTGAACTTATCCAGGTCGCGATCGTAGGAGTACACAGCAGTGCCGGTAAAGGCTGCTTCGGCCGCTAGGTAGGCGTCGGTAAAGTCAACACCCCTGGCTCCAAATCGTCGCGTGGCGCCTCGTAAAATCGTGGGATTGGCAAACTCCAAGCCGGGCGTGTTGAGCAACGCCATGAGCTTTTCCGCGATGTCTTCTCGGCGAGTCCTGTAGTATTTCACCAGGACCCAGACGACATCGGCGACGCAAAAATCGGGGACACGAAGCCGCAACTGTCCTTTGGTGGCTTTCTTGATCAACCGTTCGCAGCGATCCGTTTTTTCCGGTATGTCTTCCGTGAGATAGTGCAGCAGAATATTGGCGTCCAGCAGAGCGTTTGTGGTTTTCATTGGCGCAACTTCCGCGCGTAATCGCGAGCAATTTCCTCGTGGACGAACTCGCGAATGGCGCGAAAGTCCTCGGGGCGATTCTTGGGACGAACAGTGCCTCGGTGTTCCAGAATCGTGCCGGTATAATCGCGAGCAATTTCCTCGCCGACGAACTCCCGAACGGCGCGAAAGTCCTCGGGCCGATTCTTGGGGCGAATGCTACCGTAATGGTCGAGGATCGTGCCCCGCAGCGGATGAACAGTGACGCGGTCGCTGTCTGATTCATGGGCAAGCCGCTCGTGCGCGCTCAACCTCCGGCGGGTAGGTGCCTGGTCTTTGCTTGTAATGCGTGAAAGCAACATGTTTTGTTCTCCTTTTTTATCCTTTATTCTCATTCTTTCACAAAACAACAAAAAATGCAACACCTCTGATTTAGCCAGGCGCGGTTGGGCCCATATTAGACCGATCCGCGAAAAAAACGTTCCCCGCCTTGTCATCCCCGCGAAAGGGGCCTTCCAAAAAGTTAACCACCCAGTGTTTCCCTAGATTGGTCGCACGAATGCCAAGGCCTGGATTCCCGCTGGAGAAACCCGCTTTACAGCTGGATGAAAACGACAAAGAAAGGCTACGCTCGTGCCGAATGACAAAAAGAGGGCGCTGCGGTCGCAGTCGTACCGGATGATAGGGAGAAACACCGCCGGACGGCAAAAGGGGATGCCATTTGCATCCGCGTGAAGAAAAAGTGTAGGATGGCTGGAAAACAAATATCCTATCGTTGATTTCGTGTTGGCGTTCGCCGATGTTTCGTTGAGGGGGTTGCATGCATAGCCGGTGGTCTGGATCGGGGGCACCGCCGCCGGATGTCACGCGTGTTTTGCTGGCGGCCGCCTTGATGATGGGGGCGTTGTCGCTGCACAACTATCTGTTCCCCGCTCCGGCGCCCGAGACGAAGGCGCCGCCCGCTAGCGCCGCCAAGAAGGCATCGCCGCCGAGGAAAGCTGTCCTCGTGGACGAAGGCGACAGTGGTGTCAAATCTTCCCCGTCGTCGTCGCCAGTTTTGCAACAGCCGCCACAGCCTCCGGTCCTCACACGCGTGTTCACCGTTGCGCCCACCGAACAAACGCTTTTTTCGCCAGCGACGGCTTACCAGGCAACCCTGAGCACGCAAGGGGGGCAACTGCGGCGTGTTGTGCTCACCGGTTACGCTTCTCCCGTCGTTTTAACGGGCGGACCTCACAGGAATGAATCTCTGTTGACACTGACTTCGCGCAACAGCGATATCACGCTGACGCCTCGTTCGCGCTATGCGATTACGCAACAAGGAGACACGAACATCACGTTGCGCCACACCACCCCCGAGGGTGTTGAGGTGACGCGGCATTACGCGTTTTCGTCGCGGCGCTTTGTGGTGGCGCATACCGTCTCTGTGCGCAACGTCGGCCCGAAGCTCAGGCGCATAGCGCTGAACACCGCCGTGACAGACGTCTCGGACCCCGAATCCGACAAGGGAGGATGGTTCACGCCGCCAAAGGACGATAGCAAAGCCATTTGCCTGAGCGCGGGGAAGCTGCGGCGGTGGAGTTGGGAGGATCTGAAGACCCCGCAACAAGAGCCCGAGTCGGGGACCGATTACGCGGGTTTTGATAAGCGCTACTTTCTTCTTGCCCTCATCTCCGCCGCGCAAGAGACGGATCAACGGTGCGGCTGCGCCGTGTCGCGCCAAGAGCGCGACGGGGAAAAAACCATGACGACGCGCCTGCGCCATCCGGTGATCGACCTAGCGCCGGGATCAACGGCAACGTTTTCCACGCGCCTTTACATGGGACCTAAGCAGCTGGATCTGTTGCGAGCGGCTCACCCCAACCTGGAGCAGAGCGTTGACTTTGGCTTTTTTGGCGTGCTGAGCCGCCCGCTGCTGTGGCTGTTGCTGGTGCTGCATCGGTTCGCGCATAACTTCGGCACGGCGATCATCTTGCTCACCGTGGTGATCAAATTGCTGACGTTTCCTCTCACGTGGAAGTCCATGGCCTCCATGCAGCAAATGAAAACCCTCGCGCCGCGCGTCAAACTGCTGCAGGAGCGTTACGGCCATGATCGCGCGCTGCTTGGGCAAAAGCAGATGGATCTGTACCGCGAAGCCGGTGTGAATCCCGCCGGGGGATGCCTGCCGATGCTCATCCAAATGCCTATCTGGTTCGCGCTTTATCAAATGCTGTGGAATTCCGTGGAGCTTTACGGGCAACCGTTTATCCTGTGGGTCACCGATCTGACAAAACCCGATCCCTACTACACCTTGCCCCTTGCCGCGGGAGCAAGCATGCTTATTCAGCAGGCGCTGCAGCCCCCCGAGGCGCAGCAGCCGGAGATGAAGTATGTTTTATGGGGTATGCCGATCGTGTTCACGGTCGTGATGATGAATATGCCCGCCGGCCTATCTTTGTATGTCTTCGTGAACACGCTGCTGACTTTTTTACAGCAAACGTACATCAAGAGAAAGCATGGGAATGCGTAAGCTCCACAACCGAGTCCAATCCCCGCCCCGTCGCGCGGTAAGGCGAACAGGCCAAACCCTCGCGCGATTGAGTCGCCCGACGAAAATTCCTCCCGATGATATCGGCAATCGCAACACGGAACTTGACCACAAAACCTCCGCGCCGGACAACGTGGGGAATTCCACGGAGCGGGATCCGACGCACTTGCTTAGTGGTGTTTTACAGTTCTTGCAAACAGAGTGGCTGCGTTCTTCCTCCCCCCGCGCCAGGGCAGCGGCGGCTAAGCAGGGGGCAATGTTAAAAGCCCAGACGCGTGCCGTCACCGCGGCTCGGTCGCCAAACGGTCAGGCCCTCACCCCTGTCGATGCCTTCCCTGTCGCCTCGCGTTCCATGAAACGGCGAGTGTTGCCACAACACAATGCATCGCCAAGGCATGCGAACCCGCCCGTGCGACGGCCAACATCTCTTTTGAGTCCGCAAGAGCTAGAGGCTCTAAGAGATAGGACCCAAAAACTTGTCCAAGAAACCGTTGCTCTCTGCGGCATCGCCGCCGAGGTCGAGGCCCTCGCGCTGCAAAGCGGTGATCGATCGGCGGTTCTCGTTCTGGTGGATGAGGAGGATCACGTGCAAAAAAGCGAGAAGAGGTTGTTTTTGCGCGGACATGTTGCCCTAACAGCGCTGAATACGCTCACGGACGCTGTGCTTAATCCCGCAAGAGGGTGTGCAATCTCGTTGGTTGTTTTGCCCCGAGTGGATAAAAAACTGTACCTACAAAGCTTTTATATGAAGACGGAAGGGAGCGGACAACTTCCCACGTACACAACACGCTCAAATCGAAAAGCGAAGAAAGGGATGAGTGGTCATTTCCCATCATCAAACCAGGTTATTTAAGGTGTACACTGGCAGCGTTATGACCGCCGCGCGACCTTCCACTTCCCGCATCATCAACCCGTCGGGCAAAATGCCCGTGGGTCTTTCTAACTTCACCAAGTTGGCGCGGGGTGACTACTGCTTTGTGGACAAGAGTCTGTTCATCAAGCAGGTTCTGGATACGGGCGACGACGTCACGCTCATCACGCGCCCGCGCCGATTCGGCAAGACGATCAACATGAACATGCTGCGCTGTTTTTTGCAGGAGTCGGGAGGTTGTAGAGACGCGATTCATCGCGTCTCTACAATGGCGGAACGTTCGGAAGAGACCGACCTTTTCGCGGACCTGGCGATCAGCCGCGCCGGGTAGGAGTACCAACGGGAGCGCGGCAAGCGACCGGTGATCTTCGTCAGCTTGCGCACGGTTAAGGAGCTGGAGTGGGAACCCGCGTTTCGACGCATGAGCGCGTTACTGTCGGATTTAGCGCAAGAAGCAAGCCAAGAGGCCCCGGTGAACTCCTTGACATCCAGCCAACAAGACATTCTGCGCAAGGTGATCCGGAAACAA
>JBCCEG010000071.1:0-7097 GCA_039030455.1 Myxococcota bacterium
CCATCCCCGGGGTCTTGCTTGGCCGCCTCTAGCGTGTGATTCAGCGCCGTATTGAGCTTGTAGCTCGACATGGCCGCCAACAGATTCTCGGGTTTGGTGAACGCCTGGTACACAAACTGCTTTTGCGGCAGCTTGGGCATGAGGCTTTTTGTATAACCCGCGTTATCGTCCAACAAAAACGCCGTTACAGGGTGACTGTAAGTCGGCAGGCTCGCTTCTGGCCGTTTTATCTTCGTAACCTCCTATTCTAGAATTATGAATTACAAATTATGAATTATGACAAGAGGAAGAAAACTTCTTGAAGTCTAAGAATTCATAATTCATTATCAATAATTCATAATCCTCCGTTAATTCTCTTTTTTTCTTCCTCAAGCTCTTCAAGAATCTCTTGGCGCTCTTCCACGGCTCTCTCTTGCAGCTCTTGCGCGTCTTGCAGGTTTTGCTCCAACTCCGCCCGCTCTTGCGTGCCTTGTTGGCACGCGGCAAGCCTTTTTTGTATTTCTTCGTGGAGTTGCCGCAGTTGCTCTTGTCTGGCGGTGACGCCTTTCAACTCATTCCGCAGCCTGCGTATGCTGCTGTGGCCGGCCGAAGGCGCCTCTTTTTCTTGTGGAATCGGGTCGCCTTCTTTGTGAAGCGGCAGATAGATGATGATCTCGGTGAACTCGCCTTCCTTTGTTCTCAGTCGAACCAGTCCCTTGTGCGCCTCGACAATTTGGTGCATTGATGGCAACCCCCAGCCGCTACCGCCCTCGCGGGTGCTGAACCGAGGAACAAACGCGTGTTTCGCCACCTCGTCGGTCATGCCCGGACCGCCGTCCCAAAAGCGTACACCGCCCATGCCCGGCCTGCCGCCGTTGTCGTCGGCGTTAATGGTGACGCGCATGCGGGAGCCGGGCTTTTGCCGCATGAAATAGGTGGCGTTGTTCACCAGGTTGTGCACCAGCACCCGCGCTTGCGGCTCGTCCATCAACACCAACATGTCTTTTTTCACCTCGACGGTGACGAGCTTGCGTTCTTCTTCCGAGGCGAAGGGAAACATCCCCAACGCTCGGTGGACCAGCTCCGACATCCAATAGGCACGTAACTTGAGCTTGCGCTGCCTGCCGCGTGTGTTGTGCAACAGCATGGTCCAGTAAGACAGATTGCCGCCGGCGCAGTCGAACAACGCCTCGGGCATCTCTCGCATCGCCTTCTCGATCTCCGGATCCATCGCCTTGACATCCAACCTCGCTTTTCGGGCCTTGTCATAAGCTTTCAGCAAATCGGGAAGATGGTCCTTGATGGTGTCTGAATAACTTTGTATCGCGGCGGCGGACGTCAGGCCGTCGTGCACGCTTTGGCTGAAGCCAAACCGAACGACTTCAAGCACCTTTTCTTCCAGCGTTTGCATGTAGTAGGCCGAGACAAAGCCGACAACGCCCACCCCCACCAGGTTGGGCCACAGCCACAACGGCAGTTGGCTAAACGTGGTTGACAGTGTATTGGGTTCGCCCAGCAACGCGGCCAGCGCCGTGCCCAAAACGGCGCCCGCGGGCAGCGAGACCACGTACTGCCGCCACGGCAGCATGATCGACAGCAAAAAGATGCACACGGGCGCGCTAAACACCCAGCGCAGGTGATGGGGTTCGTGCAGCAGCATGAACGTGCTCGCCAGGGGCAGGCAAATGGTCAACGCCGCTTTCCAATACGCGGGCATGCAACGCTGCAGCCAGGGCGAGTAGTCCTGCGCGAACAGCGAGGGAAGCGCCGTGAAGCACACCGCCGCCGACATGAAAAAACCGGTGGCGGTCAGCAATCTGTAATCCCGTGCCGTGGCAAAACCCATGGGCATCATGTAGAGAAAGAGCATGTACATGGCAAACAAAAAGTAGCGCCACGCGTGCCGCTGAGCGTCTAGCGAACTGAGAGTTGAGATTGGCTCGCGCCCCGCTTCCACTACCGTTGTGCCGTCGCCCTTCTTCTCCACGCGGATGTGCAACGGGTCGAACATGCGCGCCGCGAAGAACACAATGCTGTGCACCAAAATAGAGGGGACGAAGGGACCGATGGCGTTCGCGGGCGCGAACCATTTCCAGCTCAGCGAAGTAGCCACGCCTGCCGCTACAGCAAGCAGAAACGTGCGCGGACTGGCGCGGAAACCGTAAACGGCGGCGATGAGAGGGATGGGCATGGCAAGGGCCCAAAAGAAGCGGAAAGCCACAGCGATGCTCAATAAATCGTTAAACCACAGAGCAACACACATAGCCAAGGAACCAATAATCAGTGATGCGACCTGAGCTAACCGTAGCTCAGCCTTTGAATCTAGTTTTTTGGTGCGCAAAATTCCGATGACGTCGTGTGTCATGGCAATGGAAGCAACGTGTAGGTAGGAATCGGCGGAGGACATGATGACGGCCAATAAACCTACCACCATCATCCCATAGATTCCAGGTGATGTGTATTGCTGAATCACCCACGGCAGGGCCAATCTTGCCTCCAAGCCCGCATTTGCGGCAGTGGCAATCAGGCCAATCGCGCCAGCAACACAGTAAAGTACAATGCCCACGCCAGCGGTTATCCACAACGCTCTCGCACCTTGCTTGGCGTTTTTAGCCATCAACAAACGTTGCAACATAATCGCGTACATCATGGGGAAACAGTACAAGGCAAACAGGGAGATGTGTTCCTTCGCATTAGGGCCATGGAAAAAAAAGTTGAGATGTCCGGCCGGTAATCCTTGCTTGACAACTTCAGGCCCTCCTACTTGCCACAACGTCCACAAAGCCAAAAACGGCAGCGCGATCGCGAGCATGGCGAACTGCAAGATGTCCGTGGCCGTGACGGCACGAATGCCGCCGAGGGAGGAATAAAACACCACCAAACCCGCTCCCAAGAAAATGCCTTGCATGGGTGTCATTCTGAGAAAATACTCAAAAAGATAGCCGGTCGCCTTGACCTGCAACCCAAGAAACCCTGTGGTTACTACCACGATAGCAAGCCCAGAAATGAACTTGCCAGCCCTGCCATAGAAGTAGCCGATGATGTCCCCTGGGGACAGAGAGGATTCCAAACACCTGTCCATGCGTTTGAAAGCAAAACCTTCCAACGTGTGAGAAATAGAATTTCCGAATGTAACAAGAATAAACACAATTCCTACAGCAAAAACTTTTTCGCTGGTAACCAGAACTCTATCGGCGCCGGTGATTGTGGCAAACATGGTTGCCACAAGACCCATCAACCCGATTTTCCGGTTGCCAATGGCAAAGTCTTCAAAGCTTTCGAGCTTCGATCCAAAATAGAGACCGATGACAAGGGTGGCGACCAAATACGCGCCGACGATCCACAGGTCAATTTGACTGACACCCATAATTACGGATCCTTCTTTAGCTATTCCGCCTATTTACAAGTTACAACAATTCAATTGCTCAATACAACCCCAATGTGCATCAAACTTTTTTGAATTCCCTTCAGCCGTGAGCTGAAAAAGCCGGTGAAATCCGATGGCATCTGGTCTTAGCTGCTTTCTGTTCATTTTTCGACTTCTCCCAGTTAGTTAGCAAGCCATACAGTCTGGTAACACAACGGCAGGTCTTTGCACGACATTGCCGTATGTTGGAAGATCTTTTTATCATGCCGCTTGTTGACGAGGCCGACGGCGGCCAAGCCTTTGTCCAATATACCTGAATATTCCGTTTTGGCAACACCTTTTTTGCAAGAGGGTTGCTCGCGACGCTAAGGGGCCGAAACTGTCTGGACCGCTGATTTTTCGGATAAAAGGATTGCACGGATGGATTGAGATCGTAGCCGTTGCTAGTACCGCTTGTTGGATGGCTGGCGGTAGATGTGACGGCGGCAAACTCGCGCGTTTCATCCCGATCACTTGATTTTTCGGATAAAAGGATTGCACGGATGGATTGGGATCATGGCCGTTGCTAGTACCGCAAATCACAGGGTTTATTGGATGGCGGGCGGTAGATGTGACGGCGGCAAACTCGCGCGTTTCATCCCGATCACTTGATTTGTCGGATAAAAGGATTGCACGGATGGATTGGGATCATGGCCATCCGCCAAACCCCATGAGTCCGAGTATTGGCTTGTCCGGCCAATCAATGGTTGGAATTTTTTTGCCGCCGAGTTGTTTTTTTAAGCAGGGCGAAAAAAGCAACGGGGAAGGCCGAGAAAAGTGGATATGATCACGTGGGCATGGGAGTGGCTGCCGATGCCCTTGAACTTAGAGGACGCGCTTGACTTGTTGCCGCCCCTTGGCATCGGCCTTGTTTCGGTGTTGCTCTACGTGGAGCTGTTGTTCAGAAACCAACTTTCCACAACGCCGTCGCTGTCGCCTGTCGCGCCGGATGTCCGCCGACACGCCAAGACCGTGAAGGCACGGCCGAGAGCAAAAGCGGGTTGGAGCCGGGCTCCCAAAAGAGCATTCGAGCGGAGCGAAAAACTTTTTGGGGCAAAAAGCGGCCGCGCTCCAAGGCGGCGGCGGGCCGAAAAGGTCATAGAGCTAGAGCACGCAATTTTTTGGCAAGCCGACACACCGCACCCGACCCCGTTGATCTCGTGGACGGGGGCGGCGAGCATACCCGCCGTTGCCGCCGGGTGGTTGTACCAGGATCGCATTGCCGCGCTGGTGGCCGCCAACTGGTCAACTTTTATCTGGGCGGCCCTGGTGGTGCTTGTCGCGGCGGTCGGCGCGGCGTGGCTGGTCAAGCAATATCGCGACGGCGCGCCGGGAGACAGCCGTCGGCGGGATCATCGGCGCCAACGGGGGCAATCCGGCACGGCATCGCGGCGTTGACGCGGGGCTCCGTGAGAAACGCGCAAACATTTTGAGGGCCAAAGCCGGTTTACCCGCGGAGACGCGATTCATATCAGACACGCCAGAATGGATCCCTGCCCCTGCTCGGGGTCAGGGGTGATACCAATCCGCAGAAATAACGACACCTTCCTGTCATCCCTGCGAAAGGGGACTTCCAAAAACCCATTGGATCCGCTTTTTGGTACTTTTTCAGTGGATTCCTGCTTTCGCAGGAATGACAGGGGAAGTGTACGATTTTTTGTTGGGCTCTCGTTTTTATCCAGGTTTGAAGCGGATCATCCCACTTTGTCATTCCTGCGAAAGCAGGAATCCATTTTGGTGCATTCCGCCAACTTTTCATTGGAAAAGCAACCCGCCGACCTTTTTGGAAGGCCCCGAAAGCGGGAATCCAGAAAAGACGGTAATAGAAAGCAACTGAGGGTTGTCAGATTTGCAGCATTATTTTCTGGAATTGATATCAGTAGGTTCACTTTCGAAAGGTTTTTCAGTGGATCCCCGCCGGAGTTTAGCCCCCGTGCAAAGGGACCGTGAACGGTTTATGCCTGCGCTCCCCCCCGCACTCGAACAAAGGCCAGCGGCGAAACGCCCAGGCGATGAACCGCGTGCGACCAGCGGTTGCGCGCGGGGGTGTCGAAAATGACTCCGGGTGAAAATGCCGTTGACAACCACCCACCCCGTTTCATTTCTGTCTCTAGTTGGCCTGATTCCCAGGTCACATAGCCCAATAGCAATTCAAAATGCCCTGGCAATTTTCCCGCTATGGCTTCTTGCAGCAAAGCGCGCGATGGGGAGACGGAGACCGTGTCACACAGAGAAAATCCAGGGGCGGCGGGGCAGTCCTTGGGGTGCTCATAGAGGACAAATCCCGTGTTGTATGACACGGGGCCCCCAAACAAGACGGGCCTGTCAGGCACCCGAGGTTCAAGCCGCAGGTCTTGCATGACCGCGTGCAGCGAGATGTCGGTTGGCCGGTTAATGATAAAACCCAGTGCCCCGTTTTGCTCGTGCACTCCCAAAGCCACCACCGTGTTGGTAAACTCGGAGCTGCCCACCGCGGCGGGCGAGGCCACCAAAAAGCCGGGGGCCGTCTCTTGGTCCGTTTGGTTCACCATTTTGATCATGTCTTGCATCATTCCCTCTACTATAGTCCTGTTTCTCAAAAATGTCCGCCAGCCACACGCTTGATTTTCACCTGTTCCAGCACCACCTTGGTTAACGGCATGTCCCGCGCATCGCGCTCCACACGGGCAATTCTGCCCACCAACGCCAATCCGTCCACCACTTTGCCAAATACCGAGTGGCGGCCGTCCAAATGCGGCGTGGGTGCTTCCGTGATAAAAAACTGGGATCCGTTTGTGTTGGGGCCGGCGTTGGCCATGGAGAGAATTCCAGGGGCATCGTGACGCAATTCCCCGTCAAACTCGTCGGCAAAGCTGTACCCAGGCCCCCCCATACCGCTACCCAGCGGATCTCCTCCCTGAATCATAAAATTGGGAATCACGCGGTGAAAGAGCGTTTTTTGATACAAAGGTGTTTCCATACGCTCCCCGGTACGCGGATTAACCCACGGCCCGGCGCCACTTAGCCTGTAAAAATTAAGCACTGTTCGGGGCGCTTGTTGCCAGTATAACTCCGCCACGATTGTGCCCAGGAACTCCCTGAGGGGTCTTTGCAGGCCGAAGGCGACGTCCAAGCGCGCATGCAACTTGTCCCCTTTACGCAGTCCCAGCTGGTGAACGAGTACCGCGCGTGCCTGTTCGGATGTTAGCGTCTCCCATGTTTGGGGTTCGCTCGCCAGACGTTGGATTTCTTCAGTCGTCAATGAACTAGCTCCTTGTGGCGCCGTAACAGGCCGACACGTTTTGCATCCCGCTCCTCCTAACGCAACGAGCAGTAGGACCGCGGACCAGAGGGATTGATGGGATTGCGGGATGGCCGGCTTGGATAAAGCGCGCGATCTTTCCACTTTGCCATTCCTGCCCCTGTTCGGAGCCAGGGGCAGGCTCCAGCAGGAATCCACTGTCCGACATTCAGCCGTCCCTTCAATTCCATCAATCCCATGAATTCTTGAATCTGTGTTGACCATCCGTACAAATCCCGTGATCTGCGGTAGTAGTAGTGCATACCGTATTGCTCTCATGGCAACTCCTAATCCCAACATCCTACTGGAACCCGGCTGTTTTTGCAAGCGGTAAAAATCATATAAAAATAATACCAATACCAAAAAATAATGTTACAAAATCGACAACCCCCTGTGCATTCGCCGCTCCCATTTTTTCTGGATTCCTGCCCC
>JBCCEG010000072.1:0-7052 GCA_039030455.1 Myxococcota bacterium
GCGAAGAGCTCGACCGCTTTCATTCTTTTTCACTCATGAATTTCTTGATTCTCCTTTCCAAACCGGCCTTGTCGCGTAGTTCGCATTCCCAGGCGATGAAGAATTTCCATCCCAACTTTTTCAACCGCTCCTGCTTTTCCAGATCGCGTCGGCGATTTCCTTCCAGTTTCGGCCGCCAAAATTCAAGCCGTGACTTGGGCATGCGCGCGAGTCCGCAGGTTGGGTCGGGATGGCGATGCCAAAAGCAACCATGCACAAAAATTACCTTGCGGCGGCCCGGAAAAACAAGATCGGGTTTACCCGGCAGGTTTTTCCCGTGCAAGCGATAGCGATATCCAAGAGAGCGCAGCAAGACGCGCACGGTGATCTCGGGCTTGGTATTTTTCGATCGCACGCGGCGCATGCGCTCGCTTCTGGCCCGTGGTGTCAGCGTGTCGGTCATGGGAAAGATCCGCATTGGAAATGGTTTGGCGGCGAAGCCCGCCATCTCCATCCTCCGCCGAAATTCGAGTCGAAGGCAAGCCCCCGCACGAGGCGCTTGTGGCCGAAAGCTCTTATTTGGTATGGTAAGCCCTGACTTGGCCGGCATAGCTCAGTTGGTAGAGCGACTGATTCGTAATCAGTAGGTCAGCAGTTCGAATCTGCTTGCCGGCTGTTATGCTGGAGTGTAGGTGATGACAAACAAGAAGGAAAACGCGCACTCCGATCAAACACAACCGCCAACAAACCCCCAAGGCCGCCCCGCCGAACAAACGGATGCGTTGCGCGAGAGGGGCGATCGGCTGGCGGCGGGGGTGGCCGCGCACGGAAAATGGGTGCTCATCATAGCCGTTGCCGTAACCCTGCTCGGCGCCGGCTACGCCGCGACCCAAGCATGGCAACGCAAGGCGGATGAAAAAGCATCCGATGCGTACGCCGAAGCGGTTACCCTGCTGGAAAAGGGACTGCGCGCGCCGGACTCACCGAAGAACGAACCCGAAGATAACGGCGAAAAAACGCACAAAGCCGCCGCAAAAACAAAAGAACTCCAACAGGCCCGTCAACGATTTCACCAGCTTCGCCTGGACTACCCACGGGCACGAGTAGCGGAGCTTGCTCGGCTGCAGGAGGCTCGGCTGTCGGTGGAGCTGGGCGAGACCAAGGAAGCGATCGCCGCCTACACAACATTCCTCAAGAGGTGTCGCCCACAAACGCATGTGTGCGCATTGGGGGTGTTGGGCAAGGCAGCGGCGCAGGAGTCGCTGGGAGACACGAAACAAGCCCTAGCTACGTTGGAACAGTACTTAACCGGCGGGCAACACCAACCAGGCGAGCCGCTCATCAGGTGGCACATCGTTCGTCTGGCGCACACGCTGGGGCTGCAAGAAAAAGCGCGCGCGCAGGGGATGTGGCTGAAGGAAAACGCCCCCAACGCCTGGGTGACTAGTCAAGCGGACGCATTGGTTGGGCTTGCTCGATAGACTCATGCACGGGCATGTAACACAAGGCGGCGGCGATCGATGAGGAGGCTTTACACAACAACGCACTTTTCGCGAGCCCTTTTGTGGATCGTCCTTAGCATCGGCGCGCCGCAGCTGCAAGCCTCTCGCAACATTGTATCGTCAACGCCGCCTCTGGTAGCAAAAGGGGGCGCAGCCCCCCTGCGGGTTGTGTGGCGGACTCCCGTTTTGCGGGCGCGGCAGTGCCTGGGGTCGTTGTTGTCGGGCTCCGCGAAAGCCAGGTGTTTGTCGTGGTCTCGCCGAGAATGGGCAGGCCCCACCTACGACACCCAAACAGACGCTATCTACGTGGGTAGCTCGGACAAGCGTCTGCGGCAGCTGTCGCCAAGTCGCGGTGATATTCTCGCCACCGCGACCCTGCCGGGGGCACTGTTGGCTAAACCGGTGCCGCGGGGCCGGTGTCTGCTAGCCGGGCTAGAAAACGGCGAACTCGTCTGCCTGGACAGACAAACGCTTGCTATCTTGTGGCGCGCGCAATTGGATACAGACGTCACCGAACCCCCCGTCGCCTGGGGGAGTCTCTTGTACGTTGTAACCGGCGATTCCAGTCTCTACGCCATTGACGCCCAATCAGGCAGGGTGGTGTGGCGCCAACGCCGCCCCATCGACCAGCTGGTGCTGCGCCCCCAATCCCACCCCTTGGTGCTACCCGGCCTGTCGGAGGTAGAGCGGCCTCTTGTTCTCGTGGGCAACCGCGTGTGCGCGGTTGAAGCGTACGACGCAAAAGAGGGAATGCTTGTGCTCACGCTACCAATCGACCAGCAAAGCACCCAATTGTCAGACGTTGTGGCCGGACCCGTGATTGCCGATAAGTGTGTTGTGGCGGCATCGTTCAGCGGCGGCCTGCGTGCATGGAAACGTCAAGGATTCGATGAGTGCTGGAGCGTGGCCGAAGCGGGCCTGACACACGTGACGTTCAATAAAAATAGCGGCTTGCTGGTGGCCGGCGGCTCCGGCAAGGTTATAGCTCTGGATGCCCGGTCGGGCCAAATCCGATGGCGCGTATCGCTGGGGATTGGCAGCGCGACCAATCTTGTTTTGCGCGGCGGCAACGTCTACACGGCCACCTCCGACGGCGGCATTCTCGTGCTCGACGGACAAACGGGCAAACCAAGACAATGGCTGCTTGCTCATTCAGAATTCGTGGCGCCCGTCGAAGACGCTGGCGAAGCCCTATACGCCCTCAGCACGGCCGGCACACTCTACCGTCTGGGGCCTACTACCGCAGATCACAGGATTTGACAGATGGTCGGATGTCGGAGGATGGAGATGACAGTGGAAAAATCGCGCGCTTTATCCAAGCCGGCCATCGCCGCAATCCTATCAATCCCTCTGGTCTGCGGTACTACGGACACAACAATAGCATTGCACAGAGGAAAACGGACTGGTTGGTAAAGGTAAAGAACAGCAAGAAAAAAACAGGGAGAAGCATGGAGACAACACATGGAGAAAAAAGATCGTTGCGCGTGGTCGCGGCGCTGATCCACCAAGACGGTAAAATTCTGTTCACGCAGCGGCAAAAGGGGAAACACCTGCCGCTGTTGTGGGAGTTCCCCGGCGGCAAGGTGGAAGAGGGAGAGTCGGACGAAGAAGCTCTTCGACGGGAACTGCAAGAGGAGGTTGGGGTTGAGGCGGAAGTGGGGCCGTGTTGCTTTGAAACACAATACGGCTACACCACGCGACTCGTCCACCTACGCGTTTTTCGCTGTCGCATCAAGAGCGGGCACGCCAAGGCACTTGACGTCAAGGCCATCAAGTGGGTGGATAAAGGGGATCTTACCAAAATCAACGTTCCGCCCGCCGACGTTGCGTTCGTTCACGATCTGGCTTGCGGCAGAGCGCCCTTGCAATACTCCGAAAAAGAGAACTCGGACAATGAAACCGCCTTCAAGCCCGCCCAAGTGGTCTATCGACCGGGGCAAGCCGCCCCCGACGCGAAGTGAGTGATCCCTCCACCTTCCCTTGATGAGAGGGTAAAGTATTTGAAGAATGAAACGTCACTCTGTCGCAGCCATATTCTCCGTTTGTCTCATCGTCGGCTGCCCGTCGGTGCCTCTGACCGATCAGTCCGCCCGGAACAAAACACGGCATAAGATCGATCATTCCTTTATGCAGCAGCTCAAGCTCGCGATGAGAGGAGCACAAAACCGCATCGGGCGCTGTTACAACAACGTTCGTAAAGCTTCATCGAGCCGTAGCTTATGCGGAGACATAACAGTCCAATGGACCGTTGCGGCGGACGGCCGAGTGGCAGAGGATGTGAAAATTTTAAGGGACACACTGGCAAGTCCCCAGGTCACCTGGTGCATCAAAGACGCCATCCAAAAGTCTCGGTTCCCAACGCACTCCAAGCCCACACCCACGGTTATTCAACAATCCTTTTCATTCCATTGCCGAAAGCGGCCTACATAAGCGTGTAAATCCGCCGCTGGAAACCTGCATTCACTCCCTCGCCTCCGGCGAATCCTCGTATTTGCTAAACGGCGCAATCCGATCCTCGTCCACCAAAATGCTGCCCTTGGCCAGCGCGTAACGGTACAGACGACCTTCCAACGTTAAGTGAAGCGCCGGATGCGCGTGGCGCGGCCATTCCGTGCCAGGCGGCACCCACGTGGGATTCTCGGGATCGAACACGCACAGCATTTTTCTGTGAGTGCTCAGCTCTTCGGCCAACGACGCGGGCACCGACCGTGCCTGGGGCAACTTCAGCACTTTGTCTAGCTGCTCTTCCGTGTACACGTGCAACCCAAACGGCTGCCCCGCGGCGTTGAGCATCAAGTGGGCATGGGCGTTACAGGTAAAGTACTCACACAACTTGTGGACGTCCATCTGCTTGTGCAAAAACGCGCTAAACGACGCCAGCACCAACAGCTCGCTCTTTGCCGCCGGTGACAGAATGCCGTACGCTGCCTCGGTCAGGCGCCTAAAGTAGCTTTGCCGCCCCCGCGCCATTGCCTCGTCGAGCCGCTCGATAAAGTCACCGCCCTGCTTGGGGACAAATTGATCGAACAAGCCCTTGTTTTGCCACTCAAACGCCTTTTCCTTAGGCAAAATACCCGAGACGAGGATGACGTGGGCGAACAGACTCTTTAGCTGGGAGCAAAACTCCAAGCCGTTCAAGCCGGGCATGTCATAGTCCACCAACACAAGGGCACGTTGACTAAAGCGCAGCAAACGGTAGATGTCTTGGTAAACCTGGCTTAAGTCTAGCTGCGTACGGGCCTTGCCCGTGTCGCCGTGCAGCAGGTGCTCCACGGTCTGGCCCAAGAATGTCTCTAGCTTGTAGTTGTTTAGCGTCTTCAACATCAGCTCCGGCCGTCGGCTCAGAACAAAGGTAAACATCTTGTTATCCAGCTCCAAGGCGGCGCTAAACAAGAATTTTTCACTGTTGTCGATGATCACCGCCGTCACGGGGTGATCGCAGCAAGGAACCAGCTCACGTCTTTTCATCATCGTCATTTTCCACCTCCTGTTTTGAAGAATTATGAATTATTAATTATGAATGATGAGTTTCTTTTGTCAATACGCTTTAGATCTCGTAATTCATAATTTACAAATCATAATTTTCCTCCATTTTTTGTTGTTTGTCCTTCCCGGCTTGCGCCAAGCTGATGCGCCGCCGCAACTCCGCCATCATTCTCTCTTCGCGGGTGTAGGCGACAAAATTCGCTTTGTCATCCTGAGCGCTTTTTTTGTCATCCCCGCCCCTGTTCGGAGCCAGGGGCAGGCTCCAGCGGGGATCCACTCCGTGTGAATTCTCATCAATGGATTCCTGCCCCTGCTCGGGGGCAGGGGTGACAACCTTTCGCAGGAATGACAAAGAGGGACTCCGCTCGTGGGGATGACGTTCATCGTAGATTTTGAATTCCAGGGTGAACTCGGTGAATTCTCCCTCGCGCGTTCGCAGGTAGATCAAGGCGCCCATGGCCGCCAACGTGTCGCGGCAAGAAGAAAGGCCCAACCCCGAGCCGCCCTCGCGGGTGCTGTAGTGACGGGTGAAAACGTGTTGCGCCACTTGGCGACTCATGCCCTTGGCGTTATCCCACACACGAATCACCCCCTTGCCGTTGACCACGGTGACGGTGATGACCAAGCGGCTCCCACGACGCAGACGCGCGTAGTGCATGGCGTTGTTGATCAAGTTGTGCAACACGATCTGCATCGCCAGCGCGTCCACCAACGTGCGGAAGTCTCGCTTGACCTTGAGAGTGATCCAGGACTCTTCCTCGTCCGCCTGAAAGGGATACGCCGCCAGCGCCTGCTTCACCAACGCCTCGGCGGAGTAAACTTGCAACAGTAGCTTTTTAGGCTTGCCGCGCACGTTGCAACGAATCAGCTCTAGCATAGAGAGCACCGCCGCGGCCGACGCCCGCAGATCACCGGCCATGCGCTGCAGCGCCATGCGTTGCAACGCCGAAAAACGGGGCACGTCTAGTCCTGCTCGCCGCGCCTTGTCGTATGCCTCGAACAATTGGGGGAACCTTCGCGCCAGGCTGTTGGCGCGGGTGTGCATGTCGGTGGCGGGGGTGATGGTGTCGTGCACGCCTTGGTCAAAGCTTGCCTGCAGCGCCTCAAGCCGTTGCTTTTCCACCAACTTGCGGTAATAGACACTCACCAAGCCCGCCGCGGTCATGCTAACCACCCCGGGCCAAAACCACAGGGGGATTTGCGCCATCGCGGCGCCGCGTATGGCATCGGGCGTGAGGAAAAAGCTCGCGCAAACGGCCCACGCGACTCCCTTGGCTAACAAAATCGCGTATTCGCGCCACGAGGTGGCCAGCACCGACAGCAAAAAGATGGTAACGAAGGCGTTGCACATCCACAATGTGTGGCTCTGGTTGTGCAGCAGCATGAACAGCGTGAGAAACGGCAGGCAAAACGTCAAAATCGTGGGCCACAGCGCGTCCATGCGACGGCGCACAAAACCGGGAAGCATCTCTTCGAATGCAGGCAGATAGCACAAGCAACAAGCGACAATGAACAGCGTAAAGCTGATCGCGTCTTGGCGGCTGTACTCTCCGGCGCTGAGAAAAAACAACGGCACCATGAAGTTGACCAGGCCGTAGACCGAAAACAACGTATAGCGCCACGTCCGATCCAGGCCGTGCACCTTGCTCAACGTCACGGCGGGCGCGGGCTCCGGCGTCACCACCACCTCGCCGTCGGGCTTTTGCTCTACTTGCACGTCCTTGGGATCAAACATGCGGGCCGTGAAGAAGACGACGGCGTTGATTAAGACAGAAGGAAGAAAGGCGCCGATGCCATTGGGAATGACTACTTTCCAAACAAGCGAGGTGGCCACGCCTGCCATCGCAGAAAGAAGAAACGTACGCGAGCTAGCACGCAAACCAAACACAGCGGCGATGAGAGGAATGGGTATTATAGCTCTCCAGAAGCTAAAGATCCTTATTTGGATGCTCAAAACTTCCTGGAACCTGAGGGCGACAAGAATAGCTAGTGAGCCAAGCATCAAAGATGCAGCCTGCGCCACCCGCAGCTTTGTTCTCGGATTTATAGATTTGCCAAACGATGGCTCAATAATATCGTGCACAA
>JBCCEG010000073.1:0-7035 GCA_039030455.1 Myxococcota bacterium
ACGAGTCAAAACGTCGCGGCGGTGATTGTCGAGCAAGGCAAGGTTCTCGACTTTATCGACGGCGCCACGCAGCGGCGTGAAACGCCCGAAGAGTACGTGCGGCAGGAGATTGCCAAGTCACTGGTGCGTGAGTACGGCTACAACAAGGCCGATATCGAGGTGGAGTTCACTCTCCATATGGGCACGCGCAAGCCGCGCGCCGATTTAGCCATCTTTCCACCGGGCGAGCCGCACAAGCAGGAAAACGTTCGCGTGCTTGTCGAGTGCAAGGCGCCGAGGATGCGGGGAGCCGATAGAAGAGAAGGCACGGCACAGCTTGAAAGTTATCTGCATGCTTGCCCCAACGCCGTGTACGGTATGTGGACCAACGGTACGGGCGGCGAGCGTCTGTGTTTCAAGCGGATGACAAGCGACGGTAAGGTTCGCGTTGAGCAGGCAGCCGATATCCCCCAGGCGGGTCGCGACGACGTGACGGCCGACCGTCCCGCCTTCGATCAGTTGAAGCCGGCCACGTCGGACGCGTTGTTGTTTGCTTTTCGCCGTTGTCACAACTACATCGCCGGCAATCAGGGGCTGCAGAAGCCCCAGGCCTTTTGGGAGCTGCTCAAGCTCATCTTCTGCAAAATCCACGACGAGCATCACAACAATACCGTGGAGTTTTTCGCCGGTCCGTCGGAGCTGCACGGAGTCAACGGTCCCAACAAGGTCGTGCGTCGCATCGAGGCGTTGTTCGACGCGGTCAAGGCTAACTACCCCGCGATCTTTCGCGAGTCCGACACCATTGAGCTCAACCCCGACGTGCTGGCGTATCTGGTAGCGCAGTTGCAACTGTATTCGCTGCTGCAAAGCGAAATCGATGTCAAGGGGCGGGCCTACGAAGAGGTTGTCGGCGCCAATTTGCGGGGCGATCGGGGCGAGTTCTTCACGCCGCGCAATGTTTGCCGGATGGCCGTCGCCATGCTCGATCCACGGGAAGATCAGTTGATTCTGGACCCGGCCTGCGGCACGGGCGGCTTTCTCATCACGGCCATGAACCATGTCATTGAGCAAATCCAGCGAGCGGAGGAAGAAAAATGGGGACGGTCGTCGCGGCGGTTTGGGCGGTTGGATCGCGCGCGCGTCAGCAGGTTCGCCGACAAGTGCATTGTCGGCATCGACTTTAATCCGGAGTTGGTGAAGGCCGCTAAAATGAACATGGTGATGAACAACGACGGGGCGGGGGGACTGTTCGCCGCCAACTCGCTCAAACCCCCCATGACATGGTCCGACGAATTGCGGGAGCGGGATCTGTTGGGACGCGTCGATCTATTGTTCACCAATCCGCCATTTGGCTCCAAGATTCCCGTGACCGACCCAAGCACCCTGGAGCAGTACGACCTGGCCCACGCGTGGAAGTACGACAAGGCGAGCGACACCTGGAACAAGACAGGCAACTTGCGGCGAGCGCAAACACCCGAGATTCTTTTTGTCGAACGGTGCGTGCGATTTTTAAAACAGGGAACCGGCCGCGCGGCCATGGTGGTGCCCGACGGAGTGTTAGGTTCGCCTGGGTCCGGCTACGTGCGCGAGTGGATTTTGCGCAACACGCGCATTTTGGCGAGCATCGACTTGCACGAAGACACGTTTCAGCCGTTTGTCGGCGTGCATACCAGTTTGTTGGTGGTGCAGCGCAAGAGCGCCGACCTTATCGCCGTCGAGAGCGCCTCGGGCAAACTGAGTGACTATCCCGTATTCATGGCAATGGCTAATCATGTCGGGCACGACAGGCGCGGCAACGTCACCTACGTGCGCGACCGCGAGGGAAACGAAGTGTTTCAAGACGTCACCGAGTCCGTGGAGGATCAGCAAGACGGCATACCCGTTCGCCGAACACAAACCGTGCGCCGCAAGGTGGTGGACGACAACACGTTGCAGATTGCCGAGGCGTTTCGCAAATGGCTCTCCGACAATCCCTAGTCCCGGTTTACCGCGCGCCCGACGGTGCGTGGTGGTGGCACCACCTCAAGTGGGCGAGCGTGAGCGCGCGGCGCCTGTGTGTCGGTGAGCGACGCCTAGACGCGGGAGCTTATCTGTCTTCCGGCTACGGCACTCGTGTTGCCTTGGAAGCCGAGCGCACCGATTGGACTCGACTGGGGGCGGCGGCAACCATCTGGCAGCCGGGGCGCCTAAAGGGCATCCACGCGCCGCCGGGGCAGGGCACCCCGTTTTTGGCGGCCGAGCAGGTGTTCGATCTGCGCCCTAGGCCGCGCAAGTGGCTCGTGTTTGAAAAAACACCCGACGCGCGCCGCCGGTTCGTGAGCAACGGCACCATTCTCGTCACACGCTCCGGCACGGCGGGAAGAGTGACTCTGGCGCGTGAAGCGCATGAGAACAAGCTGATCTCCGATGATCTTTTACGGATTGATGTAACCGACGCCGATCAGTGGGGGTGGATCTACGCCTTCTTGCTTGCCCCCACGACTCGGGCCATGCTGACAGCGGCCTGTTACGGGCAGGTGATCAAGCACGTTGAGGTGTCTCATCTAGCGGATCTGCCTTTGCCGTTGGTGGCCGACGAGACGGCCCGCGCGTGTCGCGACAAGGCCGCGCGCGTGTTGGAGCTGCGTAATGCGTGCCATCGCCTGACTCTGACCGCCGAGTCGCGGTTCGCCAAGGCGGTGGGCGGCGCACCCGATCCGCGCGATTGGGGCGAAGAAGGGTTTTCGATCCGCGTAAGCCGCGTGGTGAAAGGCCGCAGGCGGCTAGACGCTTGGAACCATGTCCCCGCCATCGCCGCGATCACCGCTCATTTGGCGCGTCGCGGCAAGAAATTCACCTCCGTCGCCGACGCCGGTTATCAGGTGTGGGTGCCGGGTCGATACAAGCGCGTCGCGGCCGATGACGGCGTGGTTTACTGGAGTAGCGCGGACTTGCCGCAGGTGGCGCCCAACTTGACAAAACGCATCGCGGATTGCGACTTTGGCGATTCTTATCGTGGTCGTGTGCAACAAGGCTGGGTCTTGCTGCTGCGGTCGGGAGGTGTTCGCGGCAGTCTTGGTCGATCGCTGTTAGCGACAAAAACGCTGCACGAGCAACTTGTGTCGGATCACGTGATGCGCCTAGCCCCCGGCCAAAGCGTGGACATGCCCGGAGGATATCTGCTGACCGCGCTGTCACATCCGACACTGGGCTTGCCGCTTGTCAAAGCCCTCGCGTGTGGCTCGACCGTACAGGAGATCGCGGTGGAAGACGTGGCCGCACTCCCCGTTGTTCGCGTCGATCCCGCTGAAGAAAGGGCCATAGCGGCGTTGGTCGAGCAGGCCGCTGAGTGCCGCGCGGAAGCCGACGCGCTAGAGCGCGAACTGGCCGACGACGCCGACCGCATCATCACCGCCCGTGCCACGTGACTCCGCCACGCCGAGCAAAAACCGTAGCCTTGCCGGGGAGATTTCCTATAATAGGGTACGCGCGACAGGTCTCTTTAAGGGGAGGGTAAACGATGGCAACCGAAGTCGTTATGCCGCAAATGGGCGAGTCGATCGCCGAAGGCACGTTGGTAAAGTGGCTGAAAGCCAAGGGTGATGCAGTCAAGAAAGATGAAACCTTGCTGCTGATCTCCACGGACAAGGTGGAAGCCGAGGTTCCCGCGCCGCAAGACGGTGTTCTGTTAGATGTAGCGGTGCCCGAAGGCGAAACGGTTCCCGTGGGCGCTGTGTTGGCGCATGTTGGGTCACTGCGTGACTTTGCTGCTAAAGGCTCCGGTGGCTCGGAACACTCCGAGAAGAACCAACCCATGGATAAACAGGCCTCCGCAGATGCGAAGAAAAGCGAGGATTCTTCTTGTCATCCTGAGCGCGGCGAAGGATCTCCCCGCCCGTCAAAGCATGGGGATTCCCGGCCGCTACGCGGCTTTGCTCCAAAAGGCTCCGCTGGAGTTTACCCCCGTGAAAACGGGGGCGGGAACGACAAAGAGGGGCGCTCCGCTCGTCGGGATGACAATCGGTTCCTATCGCCGCTGGTGCGACGCATCGCCTCGGAGCACGGGATAACCGAGCAGCAACTGGCCACACTGCCCGGGACCGGCCAAGGCGGCCGCGTGACGAAGAAAGATTTGTTGGCGTATTTGCAAGGAGACGTTTCCGGCCGTAGAGACGCGATTAATCGCGTCTCTACGGTAGAAGGCGATCAAAATCCCCACCATGTTTCTTTAGACCCCATCGGCGCGGAAGGTTTAAGACCCACAAAAGGGGACGCAGTCCCCCTGTCGGGGATGCGGCGGGCGATTATGGAACACATGGTGCTGTCGCGCCGTACCAGCGCGCATGTCACCACGTTTTTCGAAGTGGACTACAGCGCCGTTGAAGGCGTGCGCGGCAAGGTCAAGGAACAGTTCCGCGCGCAAGAGGGGGTTCCGCTCACGGTCACGGCGTTTATCGCCGCTGCTTGCTCGCGTGTGCTGCGTCGCCATCCTTATCTGAATGCCTCGTTGCAAGACGATGCCGTCGTGTTCAAGCGCGATGTTCATCTAGGTGTTGCAGTGGCGATAGAGGAACCCGAACCCGGATTGGTGGTGCCGGTAGTCCGCCACGCCGATCGCGTGAGCGTGCGGGGGATGGCGCAAGCCATTGCCGATTTGGCACGGAAAGCGCGGACGCGTCGGCTAAGTCCCAATGAATTGCAAGCAGGCACATTTACCATCAGCAACCCAGGTGCCTTGGGTGGCGTGACGGTGACTCCCATCATCAATCAGCCGCAGGTGGCGATTTTGGGCGTTGGGGGAATTCAGCGTCGGCCCGTGGTGGTAAACACCGGTGGAACCGAAGCGATTGGCATTCGCTCCATGGGCATGTTGAGTTTGTCGTTTGACCATCGTCTGGTGGACGGTGTGACGGCCGACCGCTTCATGGCCGACCTCAAGAACGTGTTGGAAACGTGGAGTGCCTTGCCGTAGGCGGTCGCCTTCGCGCACTTTTTTGACAGGAAAATGATTCCAAACGCTCTAGTCGCCCCCGGCGGCAAGCTCAAGGTTATCAACAAGTCCCCAGTCCGCCCGCCGTGGTTGCGCGTACGGGCGACAGGCGGCGACGGCTATCACCGTCTGCGCCGGCTTGTCGCGCGGCAGCGGTTGCATACCGTGTGTGCGTCGGCATCGTGTCCCAACATGGGTGAGTGTTGGGATCAGGGGACCGCCACCTTCATGATTTTGGGCAACGTCTGCACGCGCGCGTGCCGTTTCTGTCACGTTGACTCTAGCCGACGACCCGACCCGGTCGACTTGGACGAACCGGAGCGCTTGGCGGAAGCGGCCTCGGTCATGGAACTGCGTCACGTGGTGATCACATCGGTGGCGCGGGACGATTTGCCCGACGGCGGCGCGGGGCAGTTTGCCCGTTGCTTGACCGCCGTAGCTCGGCGGTTGCCTCATGTGACGTTGGAAGTGCTGGTGCCGGATTTTGGTGGGCAAGAGTCCGCGATTCAAACGGTGCTCAACGCTGCTCCCGCCGTGTTTAACCACAACCTGGAGACGGTGGCGCGGCTGACGCCGCGCGTGCGTGCCAAGGCACGTTACCAACGTTCGTTGGATGTGCTTGCCATGGCCAAGCAATTGGCGGGGCATGTTCGTACGAAAAGTGGGTTGATGTTGGGGTTGGGCGAGGAGCTTAACGAGGTGCAACAAGCGCTGCGCGACCTGCGTGCCCGCGGGGTGGATATTGTGACCCTGGGGCAGTATCTGCAACCCACGCCTGCTCACGCCCAGCTTGTTCGTTATGTACCGCCCACCGAATTCGATGCGTTGAGGGCGTACGCGCGTTCATTAGGGTTCACGCATGTAGAAAGCGGTCCTCTGGTCCGGTCCAGCTATCACGCGTCAGCGGCCTTGCGGTAGCAAACGGTCTTTTTGTCGCGCTCTGTTATACTGAAATTAGAAATGAGAGTGTGGCTGTGAGGCCGCATGGCAACTGCCGACACAATGGTAAGAAAACACCTGTTGTGCTGGATTGGAGGAGAGAGATGAAAAATGGAACGCGGGTCGCCCTGTTTATCAACGGGAAAACTTTCTACGCGGGTTGGCGTGAAACCACGCAGGGGCTTCGCGTGGATTTTCCCGCCATGGCTCACTGGATTGTGAAGCAAGCAGGTGGCAAGACCCTTGTAGGAGCCCACTACTACACCAGTGTTATCGAAACGCAAGAGGCTGCCGAAGATCCCTCATCTCAAGGTTTGCGTAAGTTTTTGGAGATGCTTGAGAATCAGGCGGGCTTCTTCGTTCACGTTTCGCGACGCAAAATTGCCATCTCCACGTGCGAACACTGCCACGAGGAAAGTACGTTCACTTCCGACAAAGAGCTTGATTTGGAGTTGACGGCGCATATGCTGCAACAGGCTTTCGCCGACGCCTATGACACAGCCGTGTTGGTGACGGGAGATGGTGACTACACACCCGTAATACGCCGATTGCGGACCATGGGCAAACAAATCCATGTGGCCGGCTGGGGTGTGTCGGGTATGAGCAAACGCTTGCGAGGGGAGGCTTTTAGCCACATTGACCTGCTGGCGGGAATGACAAGTTTTGACCAGGATGCGGCGATCGAGCACATGCAGGCGCGCGTAGGGCCCACCGAGATCCTGCCGTTTACCGGTGAGCACCGCTTTGACGCGTTTCTTTCCGAGATCATCTTGGCGAAGGAAAAATTTCGAGGTGGATTCGTCGGCGCCGATTACTTTTTAAATCGGTGGCGCTCCGCGAACCTGGACGACACTTATGGGGAACGTCGTCGCGTGATGGATGACTTGATGAGTGCCGGTTGGGTGGAAACCTATGACGTGGGCGACGGACGCTTTGGCGTGCGGTTCACCGACAGAGGGGAAGAACGCTTGCGGGAGCTACAGCAAAAAGGATCAGAGGATCAATGATGAATCCGACATAAGGTCATGATAAACGTCAGCGCCATCAAACGTTCCACTTTCTTCACATAAAACTCCCGTGCCACGAACGGCAGGGTCTTTTAAAAATCGAAATCGGGGTCCCCGCAAAGGATGTGAGCGGAAGCGAAC
>JBCCEG010000074.1:0-7017 GCA_039030455.1 Myxococcota bacterium
AGACCGGCATGAGCTGGAGTTGTATCGCAAGGCGGACATGGCGCGGCGCGACCGCGCTTCACAGCTGGAAACCAGTTACGACAAGGGGCACAAGAAAGGCCGTGTGGAAGGACGCGAAGAAGGTTTGGCCGAGGGCGAGAAAAAAGGCCGTGAGGAAGGCCTCGTCGAGGGCGAGAAGAAAGGGCGCGAGGAAGGTCGAGAGGAAGAAAGACGCACCCTCGTTCGCAACCTGCTGCGGTCCGGCATGGACCCTGCGGCGATCGCGGCGGCCGCCGGCCTACCTCCGTCGGACGTCGAGCGTTTGAGCAAGGCGTAGCGTGCCGCTGGAAACAGCCAAAGTCCTCGGCGGCATCCGTCTCCGCCAAGTGCTATGCTGTCTGCTGAATTACTGAAAAGTGATGCAACGAGAATGCGTGTCCACCTAGCAGCCCTGGGCTGTCGGCTCAATGAAGCGGAACTGCAAGGATGGGAGCGGTCTCTGCGACAATCGGGGCATCAAGTTGTCCACCAAGCGCGACAAGCCGATGTCTGCATTGTGAACAGCTGCGCCGTTACGGCCGAGGCCGAAAGCAAATCGCGCCAACTGGCGCGACGCATGCACCGACTCAACCCTAGCGCCAAGATCGTGCTTTCCGGCTGCTACGCTTCGCTCCATCCCGAACAAGCCGCCAAGACCCTGCCGGTGGATTTGCTGGTGCCCAACGCGCGCAAGGACCATCTGGTGGGGGAGGTTGTTGGAAAAGCAGCGGAATGGTCCGGAGTGGATTCCCGCTTTCGGGGCCTTCCAAAAAGGTCGGCGTTCTGTTCTTCCGAGGAAAAACCGGCGGAACATGCCAAAATGGATTCCCGCCTTCGCGGGAATGACAAGGTGGGCGGGAATGACAAAAAAGACCAAGTAAACAAGGCCGCGCGCGGCTTTGTGAAGGTGCAGGACGGGTGTCGGAATCGCTGCGGTTTTTGCATTGTGACGGTGGCACGGGGGTCGCAGCGCAGTCGACCCGTTGAGGATGTGTGCTCGGATATCCGCTCTTGGCAGCAGGAAGGCGCCGCCGAAATTATCCTCACGGGGGTGCACTTGGGCGGTTACGGCGGCGATCTCGGGACGAATCTGTCGCACCTGTTGCGAGCAGTGCTGCGCCACACGACGATTCCTCGCATCCGTCTGGGGTCGCTTGAGCCCTGGGACTTACCCGAGGACTTCTTCACCTTGTGGGAGCAAAACGGTCGGCTCATGCCACACCTGCATCTGCCGTTGCAAAGCGGTTGCGACAGCGTGCTTGCCCGCATGGCCCGCCGATGCATGACGGCAGCCTACCGCAATCTGGTCGAGCAAGCGCGGCAGAGCATCCCCAATCCGCGCATCACCACCGATGTGATCGGCGGGTTTCCGGGTGAAACAGACTCAGAGTGGCAGCAGACCATGGACTTCGTGCAAGAGATGGAATTTGGCGGCGTGCATGTGTTCCCCTACTCCAAACGCGAGGGGACTCGCGCCGCCTCACTGCCCGACCCCGTGCCCGACGGGGTGAAAAAGGAACGTTGTGCCCGGCTGCGTGTATTAAGCGACCGGCTGCACCGCCGATTCGCCGCGAATCTGCAAGGGCAAGTGCTAGATGTGCTGTACGAATGCCCCGTCGCGGGATTTACCAGTAGAGACGCGATGAATCGCGTCTCTACGAATACGAAATACTCCGGCCTGGATTCCCGGCCGCTGCGCGGCTTTGCTCCAAAAGACCCCGCTGGAGTTTACCCCCGCGAAAGCGGGGGCGGGAATGACAAAAGAGGCACGGATGACAAGGAAAAAATATGGTGGACAGGCTACACGCCCAACTATATGCGCGTCGTGACGCCTTTTACTCGTTGGAGCAATCCCGGCGGGTTGATCATCCCCACCCGCATCGACGGATACGATCACGAACAACATCGTTGCACGGGTATCGCGATCCCCCAGTACAGAGCAGAACAGACTGTTTCAAAGCGTCGCGAGCAAAGGCTCGGCAAGGCAAAAATCTTTGAAAAAGCGGAATTTATCCGACATTCCGCGCATGAGTGAAAAAGTTTTGGAAAGTCTATTCCAATCCATAAATGAGCCTGAAGGAAAGTTTGCTTCCGCCTGCTTTCATTCGGCGAGGGATGGAGCCTGAAGCGAGAGGTTTGTCTGCTTCATGATGGCCTCCCAGAGCCTTGTCTTTGCCTCCTTGAGCTGTTTTGCGGCTTCTCTCTCCAGGCCAAAAGCTCCGCAGGAGCTTTGGTGTTGCCTGTCGAAGTATCGCTGATTGCATAAGCTTTTGCATCCAATTGGCGAAATGAGAGTCCCTCCTTGAGGAATCCGTGGGCCTGTGGGAGTGATTTGAGTTTGTCATAAGGGGTCATCATGGATGCGTAGGGATAGCTTTTGTATTGTTTCCCCTTGGCATCTGTCTTGACAACAGGAAAGAAACAGGGGCGGTGGTAGTTCACATAGGGGTTGAGATAGTTTTGGTGAAAGAGATTCACTTCATCAGCAGCATGTTGTGGGATATGCGCATAGCCTAAATGTTTGCGAATAAGGGAACCGTTTTTGCGTTCGGCCAAGGCATTGTCGTTGCTGTGTCGAGCACGAGATTTGGTTAACTCGATGAGTAACTTGTTCAGCAAACGCACAACATGCCGATTGATGTATTCGGCAGCCATTGTCACTATGAAAACCGTGAATAACAAAGGGAAACTGCTGCAGCAATTGTTTTAATCCCCGACCACGCAGCCGGGGGGGGTTCCCAAAAAGTATTGAGCAGGGGTCCCCACAGCGAAGCGAAAACTTTTTGGGGTTAAATTCCTCATATCCGTGAATCCGAGTAGCAGCGGAATAAACCGCATGGTGTGAACGGTTGTTTCATCGAACGCGAGGCTATGTCAGATAGGAGAACGAGGCCGGATGGGGAAGTCTCCAAAAGCTACTGGGATATACGTTGCGGCGCTTGTTTTGCCCATGTGCAACCTTGTCGCCTGCCATAATGAAAACAGCGATACCGCGAGCACGGCGAGCGAGCTTGTCTTTGGCAGCGGCGTTACAACGGAAAAAGAAGTGAAAGAAAAACTAGCCTCTTGCCGCAAGAAGGGCAGACGCGCATGCGCGATGCCGGGCAACGGGTGCACACGGTACTCGGAAGGATATGGAAAATCCGCGTGCATGTTGGACTGCAAGGACATCAAGGGAGACGCGTTGAGTTCGTGCGGAGAACTCGTTTCCTACTGCAAAAATAGTAACGGGACATGCGTTAAAAACGAAGACAAGATAAACCATTTCTTGTATGAAGAAAGCAATGTTCGATGCTTACTGCAATCCTCAGATGACTGTTACGACCACTTCAACAGCTGCACGGAATACAATAAGGATGGGAAAAATGAGTTTTGCGCATACGCATGCTATTCCATTACGAACAAATACACGTGCGAACAAGCGGAATATTGCAGATGGCCTCAAGAAAGCGAGAACGCCAGCCACAAATGCGTTCGAAACGAAAAATTATTCACAGAAAAAATACAGATTAAAACAGAATTTACAGGAATGAGAAAAATTATCTACGACAAAAAAGCCGAGGAATGCGCAAAAAAAACCTTCTGTTCCGCGCTGGGGAACGGGTGTACCGAAAAAGACGACTCTTGTGTTCCGGACTGCAACGACATCGGCGATTTATATACGTGCAAAGATCATGCCGGACATTGCAAAATAGATTGGGTCGGTTGGCCGACCAATGAATACCGCTGCGTCCCTAACTAGGACTCATGGATTCACGGGATTCGATGGATTCTTGGTGTAAATAGTTGGGAAAAAGCGCACGATTTTGCCGCTGCCATTTTCACTATTCTCTATCCGACAATCTCGTCAATCCCCGTGAATTCGAGTTCACCCTCAACCGCCGTCGCTTCCTTCATCAGCAGCCGGTGGCGGCTCCTTGTGCAGCAAATATTGACCCAAGTCGTGGGCGTACACCCCGGTCACAATGGACTTTCCCTCGCCATCGGTGTTGTTGAAAAAACGCACGTCGCGCAATCGCCTAACGTTCCGTCCGGACATCACGGCGGCCACGGTAAACGGGCTGCTCGGATCGACGCGCGATGCAACGCGGTTACCGACAAAAGTCACCCTGTCCAAGGTAATCCCCTCGGCTCTCTTGCCAAAAAACAACCCTGGATAAGCGCCCGTGGTCCATACGTTGTTCTTGATGACGGTATTGCGAACGGTAACCTCATCCACGCTCATGAATCCCATGCCGTCGCTCCCGGCCGCTTCAACCGTACAATCGTCGATGGTGACCTTTTGTGTCATGCCGCCAAACCACATAGTGCTGTCGACCCACGTACAGGAGTCCGCCCACACCTCCTTGGCGGCAGAGACCCAAAGCGGCACCGCGTTGAACACGCAACGCCGGAAACGCACGCGGGTTTGCGTGCCGCCAACGCGAACGGGACGGCCGTTGCCCCGCCACGTAAAGTTGCTGATGGTCACGTTCTGTTCAAAACCCCTCACCGACACGGCGCTGCCTTGGTGCCGCGCGGCGGGCAGGTGAATGTGCGTGGTGTACGTCGGATCCCAGTCTTCTTCGCAACGAGCATGGGGGATATGGCCGCCGCGTATCACCAGGCGTTTCCGTCTTATACCGCCACATAGAACGGGCTCTTCGTAAGGACGTAGTGTGCTCGCGACAGCCACCAGCACGGTCTGGTTAGTGACGTGTCGCCGCAGCTTGCCCAATGCCGCGCCGATGGTGGGACAGGCCGTTTCCCACGACAGGCAATCGGTCGGCGCTACGTTCCAGTCCTCAAGGACGACTTGGTTGTTGACAAACAAGACGATACTGAACTCTCGGCCCACGGCCGTTTTGTTAGAGGCCGCGCATGTATCTTGATACCGTTGCCGAACTTCTTCCTTGGCGCGATGCTCCGCCCGTTGTTCGAGCGTTTCGGCACACCCCGCCTGCGTCAACGCCAAAACAACCGGCAGAACGATATGCCAACGCCAAATCGCCACTTAATGAAAACTCACTTCAAAGACAAATGCGCCTCACTTCGCGGGAGAGGGGACAACGATAACATCTCCGCCTTGTTCCGCTCCGGCGCGCGGTGGATCAAGCATGCGCGCACCAAAAAACACAACCGTGTGAATGAAAAGAGTCGGAATAAACCCGTTCACTTGTGTCGCGGGGCCGATCCACAACTCCCAAAGGAGTAAACTAATCACACCTGCTTCCGCCGCTATGACAAACGTTCGACCATTTGCCCGAAAACCGAAAATGGCCGCGATGAGGGGAACGGGAACAATAACCTTCCAAAATCCAAGAAATTTTAGATTCATCTCTAAAATGTCATGGAAATTGAGTGCCGCTATCATTGCAAAGCAACCGACGACAACGGACAAAATCCTCGCCAGGCGCAGTTCCCGTTTAGGTTCTAGGGGGTGCGCGCGCAGCGGCCCGATAACGTCGTGCACCAATGAAACAGTAACAAGGTGAAGCTCGGAGTCGGCTGTGGACATCAAAACAGCTAAAAGCCCCACAACAAGAAAACCTTGAAGTCCCTGCGCCGTTAATTGTTGGATCAGCCAGGGCATGGCTTGCTTGGGCTCTAGTGAAGAGTTCATGGTCAAGGCAAGAAGCCCGATCACTCCGACCACGGCATAGAAAAAAGCCTGCAGTAGTCCGGTCGTTCCCCATGCGATTGCGGCTTCCTTAGCACTTTTAGCTAACAACAAGCGTTGTAGTGCTAGAGCCGGCATCAGAGGAAAAACGTAGAGCGCAAACATAGAGAGATATTTGCTAGCATCTTCGCCATGGGGGAAAAAATTGAGGTGACCTTGAGGAACACCTTGTTCAATCGCTTCCCAACTTCCCACTGTTTTTAGTCCCCACACCGCTAACAAGGGGATAGCGATTCCCAGCACGCCAAATTGTAGGATATCCGTTGCTATCACGGCACGAATACCGCCAAAGGAAGAATAGAATACAACAAGGCCGCATCCTAAAAGAGTCCCCTGCAGCGACGTCATTCCGAGAAAATACTCAAAAAGATAACTAACCGCTTTCACTTGCAGACCAAGCAATACGGTAAATGTCACTACTGTCGCAGCTCCTATTGTCATCTTCCCGTATTTGCCGTAAAAATACATCATAATGTCACCAATTGACACCGAATCCTTAATACATTTTTCCATTCGTAAAAATATGAGACTTTCTATCAATTTATAAACTGTTCCACCGCAAAGAACAAAAACGATGACCATCCCAACTTTGAAGCTCTTCTCGCTCAAACCGATAGTAGAACCACCGCCAATATAGGTAGCAAACATAGTGGCTACCAATGCGGCGGTGCCAAACCGACGGTCACCCACGGCAAAATCCTTGAAACTGCTCGTCCTGTAGCCGTAATAGAACCCCGCGACGAGGAGAGCAACGAGATAAAGAGCGACAATGCTAAAATCTAGACGAGTCATGTTCAAGGATGAATCTCCTTTCTATCCAATCTCCCGATGCATAACCATAACAATCGAAAAGCTTCTCTGCCACTGTGTTAAGCGAAAGTTGACCAAACATTCCAAGACATCTTGCCAAATCCCCCTTCTCAAAAACCCCTCCGCCCCGGTGCCACCCTAGCGTCGAGCTCGCCGCGCGAATGAGCGCTACGCGAAAAAACCCGACAACCGGGGCGCGTTCTGACACCGGAGCCCGAGCGATATCTTTCTCTTGAAGAGGGGCCCAGACTGTCTGGTAAACCGAAAACGCCGTGCAAAGACAGCGCTATCGTCCTATTGTGTAGACTGTTTCATTACGGATGTCAAGCACAATCATTTAGATTTACAAAATCCGATAAACCTAGTCACAGATCACAGGATTTGACAGATGGCCGTGTATTGGGCAGCGGATTCCCGCCCCTGCTCGAGGGCAGGGGCTGTGGGGGGGCACGCTTGCGTGAGCAGTCCACAAGTGTGGACTGCGTACCCCAAGCAGGGCTGTGGAAGGCACCGCGACAGCGGTAAGTCTC
>JBCCEG010000075.1:0-6943 GCA_039030455.1 Myxococcota bacterium
ATGACAATGAAAGTGTATGTCTTTCTGTGGAGGCTGCGTTTTCAGAGAGTCCTGATGCGGGTCTCCCCACCCTGTCATCCCTGCGAAAGCAGGAATCCATTTTGGAGCGTTCCGCCAACCTTTCATCGGAAAAGCAACCCGCCGACCTTTTCTCGAAAAAAACGCCGCGCTAGCGGCTTTGGACCGCGGCGCCGCTTTTGCCGCCAATGCCAAGCGCGAAACTCCCGAGGGAATGAACAAAGCGGAAATGGGTTAACACCCTCTTCGCCTGCTTGGTCCGAACACGCCCCGCAATGTGCGTTACAGCCGATTGTAACGGCACGGTTTCTTGCGATGAGTCCTCCCCACCTTCTTGCAGTTCAATCACGCCCTGCTGTAAACCGCGCTCCCCGACACAGACGCGCAAGGGGCACCCCACCAAATCCGCATCCTTGAATTTGACACCTAGGCGCTCGGGCCGATCGTCATAAAGGACTTGCACGCCTTCTCGCTGTAAAGCGACATAAAGGTCGTCGGCCGCTTGCCTGACACGATCGGTGTGGCCCACGGCAATGAGCGCCACATGAAAAGGCGCCACGCTCACGGGCCAATGCATACGACCCTCTGCGCCGTTTTGTTCCATAATCGCCGCCGCCACGCGCCCCACGCCAATGCCGTAGCTGGCCATGTGTAAGGGGACTTGCTTTCCTTGCCCATCCTGCACCACGGCCCCCGCGGCATCGGAGTATTTTGTCCCTAAGTCAAAAATGTGCCCGACCTCAATCCCGCGCTGCCGCGTGACGGCGGCCTGATGGCACCTGGGGCATTCGGTTTGTTGCTGTTGCTGATTGACATCCCCTGGCACTAACTCACCCAATACCTCTTGATTAACCGCACAGCCACACGCCGTGCAGTGAATCAAAACGTCTTCCCCAGCTTGCGCGGGCACCTGAAATTCATGGCTGCTGCTGCCGCCCATGTCGCCGCTGTCGGCTTCGACAACAACCACCTTGAGCCCACAGCGCGCGAAGATACGCTCATACGTCGCGCGCACTCGTTGATAGATTTCCCGTGTCTGTTGGGGATCCAAACAAAAGGAGTAGCCATCTTTCATCAGAAATTCCCTGCCGCGCATAAGACCAAAGCGCGGCCGGATCTCGTCGCGAAACTTGGTTTGGATCTGGTACACCAGCAAGGGCAACTGCCGGTAACTGCGCAGGCAGTCACGCAGCAGACACGCGACTACCTCTTCGTGCGTGGCGCCCAAACAAAACGCCGCTTCCTTGCGATCTTGCATGCGAAACAGTAGCGGACCGTATTGCCCTACGCGGCCGGACTGTTGCCACAGCTGCAAAGGTTGCAAAATTGGCAAAATCACCTCTTGGCCGCCCATGCCGTCCATTTCCTCTCGAATCACGGCGCTAATCTTGTGCAACACGCGCGTTCCCAGCGGCAGGCCGCTATACACACCCGAGGCGAGTTGGTGAATCATGCCGCCGCGCAGCATCAGCTTGTGGCTGAGCACCTGTGCTTGCACTGGATCTTCTTTCGTCGTGGGGATCAATGCCTGTAACCAACGCATATTTATTCTCCCAAAAAAAACTTGCGGCATGGGGCCGCTTAGCTAGCTCATCTATTTATAGCACGCCTCTGACACAAGGTGACAAAAACGCCGCAAGTCGGTCATAGTACTTCCAAAAAGTGGTGCAAAATGGAACTTTTATTTCCAAAACGCGACGCATTTTGATGAAATCATTGCCGAAAAGATCGACAAAACAGACCTTTACATACCAAAAAATAATGCATTTTGGAGTCCGTTTCGCCAAAAAGCTCGACAAAACGGACTTTTATTTGCCAAAACATAACGTATTCTGGAGTCTATTCTGCCAAAAAGTTTGACAAAACGGAATCGTAAGGTCCAAAAAATGCTGCAAAATGGATTCTTTTTTGCCAAAACGCGACGCATTTTGATCAAATCATTGCCGAAAAAATCGACAAAACGGAATCCTAAAGTCCCAAAATGCTGCAAAAACGGACTGTTTTTCGCCAAAACGTGGAGCTTTTCGGCAAGACTTGCTCCGAAAGGTTGCACGAAATGGAGTTTGTTTCTCCAAAAAAATCCACAAAACGGACTGGAGAAGCGCAAAAAGTGCTGTAAAATGGAATTATGTACCACAGACTGATGCAAATCCCGCCTGGCAGCCAACGGAGCTTTTTTCTATTTGGGCCGCGAGCCACGGGCAAAACCCACTGGGTGAAGTCCCACTTTCCCAAGGCACTATACCTAGACCTACTCCAATCAGAGTTGCAACGAGAACTGTTGGCCCGACCCGAACAGCTACGTAAACTGATCGCGCCGGGTTTCCGTGACTGGATCGTCATCGACGAAGTCCAACGCGTGCCCAAACTGCTCAGCGAGGTCCATCGTCTGATCGAAAACGACGGGTTGCGTTTTATCCTCACCGGCTCCAGCGCCCGCAGCTTGCGCAAACGAGGCGTCAATCTGCTGGCGGGACGCGCGCTCACCTACTCCATGCACCCCCTGACGGCCGCGGAGCTGGGCAAGGATTTCGACCAGGCGCGCGCTTTGGCTTACGGGCAGCTGCCGGCACTGTTACACGAACCCAAACCCCAAGACTATCTACGCTCCTACGTCAACACTTACTTGCAGCAAGAAGTGGTGCAGGAGAGCACTATGCGCCGCCTAGACGCGTTTACGCGCTTTTTGGAAGTCGCCAGTTTTTCGCAAGGACAAGTACTCAACCTCACGGAGATCGCCCGAGAGTGCAGCGTGCATCGCAAGGTTGTCGCGAACTATTTTTCCATCCTAGAAGATCTTCTCGTCGCCGCGCGCCTGCCGCCGTTTTCGCGCCGCGCCAAACGGCAAGTGATCATGCACCCCAAGTTCTACTTCTTTGACGTGGGCGTATACCGCTCCGTGCGGCCGCAGGGGATTCTGGACAGTCCGCAAGAGCAGGAAGGCGCCGCCTTGGAAACGCTGGTATGGCAAGAATTGAGGGCAATCAACGACGCGCTGGGGTTGGGCTACAGCCTGTACTACTGGCGCACCCGCACGGGGCAAGAGGTGGACTTCGTTCTGTATGGGACGCGCGGGTTGCTGGCGATCGAAGTGAAACGCCGCAGTCACGTCCGCAGATCGGACCTCAGGGGGCTACAAGCCTTTGGCCGCGAGTACCCGCAGGCACGGCGCCTGTTACTCTACGGCGGAGACAGACGCCTGTACGAAGGCGAGATCTCGCTGGTGCCCGTGGGCGAAGCCTTGCTCAGCTTGCCGGATTTGCTGCGGCGGGGCTGCCAAGAGCCTTAATACCAACTTGCTCGTGGATGCGCCGCTCAATGTCCTGAATCAGCTTGGGATGCTCCAGCAGGTATTGCCGAGCGTTTTCCTTGCCCTGCCCCAAGCGTGTCTCTCCGTAACTAATCCAGGTGCCGCTGCGCTTGAGCACACCCAGTTGAACCCCTTGTTCAAGCAGCTCGCTTTCCTTGACAACACCCTGACCGTACAGAATATCAAACTCCGCCTCGCGAAAAGGAGGCGACATTTTGTTCTTGACCACCTTGACGCGCGTGCGGTTGCCCACAACACGGTCTCCCTGCTTAATCGCGCCGATGCGGCGCACGTCTAGGCGAACCGAGGCATAGAACTTGAGCGCGTTGCCGCCCGTGGTGGTTTCAGGGTTGCCAAACACCACGCCGATTTTCATGCGCAGTTGGTTAATGAACAAAATGCACGTACCGCTGCGCGCGGCCGTGCCGGTGAGTTTGCGCAACGCCTGGCTCATCAACCGCGCCTGCAGCCCCATGTGCGAGTCGCCCATTTCGCCTTCGATCTCCGCCTTGGGCACCAATGCCGCCACGGAGTCCACCACCAGAATGTCCAACCCCCCCGACTGCACCAACATGTCGGCAACCTGTAGCGCTTGCTCGCCACAGTCGGGCTGAGAAATGAGCATATCGTCCGTGCGTACGCCCAAGTTCTTGGCGTACTTCACATCCAACGCGTGTTCGGCATCAATAAAAGCAGCCGTGCCCCCTTGCCGCTGTATCTGGGCAATGGCATGCAGCGCCAACGTGGTCTTGCCGCTGGACTCGGGGCCGTAAATCTCAATGACACGGCCCTTGGGATATCCCCCAATACCCAACGCCACGTCTAGCCCCAGGGAACCGCTAGAGAAGACCTCCACGTTTTGCCACAGCGCGTCGGCGCTGCCCAAACGCATGACGGTCCCTTTGCCAAATTGCCGTTCGATGCCGGTGACGGCCAAGTCAAGCAACTTAGCTCTCTCTTGCACTTGCCCGCCCTTGCTGGATCGAGAACCGGAAGAATCCATCGCCATCACCTTGCTCCGTGAAAATTTTGCCAACCCCTTTCTTCATAACACATCCGTGCCTCCCGTGGAGACGCGGACTGGTGTGACTACCCATTCATGCAAGGACACACGCCGGTGGCCGGCGGCCGAGACGGGCTATAACGTCGCAGAGAGCGCTCCACCAACCGCAACACCAGCACGCCGAGAGTTCGCGGCGTTAGGGCCGGCTGGTGCAACAGCGCCAACAAGGCACCGTCGGACGAACGAATCGCGCGGCCAACGTAGATAGCGCCGGTCTCACCCTGCCCCTGCTGCAGCGAGAGCAACACGTCCACGCCCGCGGGCAGCACCCGACCCCACGCCAGCGCCTCCGTCACCCACTCTTCTTGCCCGTCGGCCCGCTTGGCCCCTTGCTTTTTCTTCCGCCGCTGTTTTAAGTGGTCCCGCTCCGCGCGCATTACAGCCACGGCGTCGGCCGTGCTCACCTGCCTGAACCGCACCCCCGCGTCCAACAGCTGCTCCAGCGCGGCGGAGATTGCTTGGGCGTAGCGGGTAGACAAAGGCTCCACGGCATAGGGTTGGGATTTGCCCAAACGGAGGAACCGTTGGCGCACGGTCACTAGATCCGTTGCCACGTCTTGCCGCGCCACCACGGCACCCCCGCCCGCGCCCGCGGGCAGTTGGTAAAAACCGTCGATCAGCCCAAAGGCGGGGCTGCCCGCGGCCTTGTTCAAAGACCCAATGCGCTTAGCTGCTCCCGCCGCGTCATCCCCCAACGGATTCACCACGGTACGCTCGGGCAGGGGGGGCAGAGCCCCCTTTGTTTTACCCAAGCCCTTCGCCTCCACCGGATTTATCGGGTTCCCAGTTTTGTCTTGAGAGTCCGCGGGAGAAGGTTTGGATGACAAAGGGAAGCTCGGAACCGTTTTGGACGGCGTACAGCTTAAAACCGCCGTCGCCAGGCCGATGATAACGCCCCATGTCGCCGTGCCGCGCCGGTGGCCGTGTGTCATTGTTTCGTCTCCTTTTTGCGCCAACTTATCAAGCACGATAGTCTAAAGGGCTAGGTGGATCTCTTTGACCAAAGCATGGACCAAAACGCCCCGCCAAGGCAACTCAGTCTCGTTTGTGTCGGGCTAAGTCACCACCGCGCGCCCATCGCCTTGCGCGAGCGCGTTGCCTTCCCCCCGCGAACAATTCCGCGAGCCCTTGCCGCGCTGCAACGCGCGGGGGCCCGCGAATGTCTGATTCTCAGCACGTGCAACCGCGTGGAGCTTTACGCCAAGGGCGACCCACGGCACATGCAGGCTGTTCTCGGCGCGTTTCTCGCGCGCTATCACGGCGTGGGACCAAGGCTGCTGCAACCGGTGCTCTACCAGCCGACGGGACAGCGCGCCGTCGCGCACCTGTTTCAGGTTGCCACGTCGCTAGACTCGATGGCGTTGGGCGAAGCACAAATTTTGGGTCAACTCAAAATGGCTTATCGCCTGGCCCATCAAGCCGGCACCCTCGGCCCCCTCATGCACCATGTGTTTTGCCGTGCGTTCACGGTGGCCAAACGGGTGCGTACGAACACCGAACTAGGCCGGGGGGCAATTACCCTGGGCGCGGCTGCCGCGGCAATGGCCAAGCAAGACTTAAACACCCTGCGCGGCAAGTGCGTTGTGCTGATCGGCGCGGGCAAAATGAGCGAGTTGGTCGCCCCGCATCTGCAACGCGAAGGCGCCCTGCTGCATGTGGTGAACCGATCGCGCGGCGCCGCATCGGCCCTGGCGGAACGCTGGGGTGCCCAAGCGCATACGCTGCGGTGGGCCCTGCCCAAACTGCTGGCACAAGCGGATGTGGTGATGGCGGCGGCCTCGGGCACGGCGACTCTGATAACCAAACGCATGGTGCGAGCCGCGCGACAACAGGCAGACGCAAACCGCCCCCTGGTCATTGTGGATATGGCCGTGCCGCGCAGCGTGGAACCGGCCGTGGGCTCGTGTTCGGGCGTGCGCGCCTATCACCTAGACCACTTGCGGCAATTGACGCGGCAAGGGTGGCAAAAACGCCATGAGGCCGCCGCGCGCGCCGGAGAGATGGTCGCGCGAGAGACCGAACAGTTCATGCGACAGCTGCGACAAGAATGCGTGATTCCCTTGGTGAAACACGTGCGGCGCCAAGCCGACCGTCTTGTGGAGCAAGAGCTGCGAAAAACGATGGGATCGCTGGGGCGGCTGTCGCCGGTGCAACGGCAATGCGTCGAACAACTTGCCCACAACCTGGTGAACAAAGTGCTGCACCAACCCATCACGCAGCTTAAGGCGCTGGCGGGTCAAGAAGACGAGCACGCACGCCATCTGGTGCACATCGCCTGCCGACTTTTCGGGGTGGATACGCTAGAGCACAACGAAATACAAACCGTGGAACAAACAGATAAATCGTCGTGCGATCTCTCAGTTTCCCAACACCCCATGAGTCCTTGAACACCCCTACCATTTCCGCTATAACTAGTACCGCAGATCACAGGATTTGACAGATTAGATTGTCGGATGTCGGACAGTGGAGATGACAGGGATTATGAATGATGAATTATGAGATTCTTTCTTCGCGATGACTAGGAATTCATAATCGATCATTCATAATTTACA
>JBCCEG010000076.1:0-6936 GCA_039030455.1 Myxococcota bacterium
ATAGAAGCTGGCCCGATCCATTAAGGTTTCTAGATAGCGGTCATAGTCTCGGCGCTCCTCGCCCGAGAGTTTGAGTACATCCAGCTTTTCGGCGGCTTCTTTCAGGCCCCTGGCGCGGTAGTTCTCGGGCAGCTTTTCGTTTTTGAGAAAGTAGACCCACTCGTCTAGATTGTTCCGCGTTTCGTGGTCAAAACTGTTGATGCGCAAGATGTAATACTCCGGATAGATGTCCTCGACCGTCTTCTTGTGGTACAAGGCTTCTTCCCGCGCCGATAGAGTGAGAATTTTGTGGGTGTGAATGCCCTCGAACCGCGTGGTGCCGTGGTACACGTAGTCATCTCCCTGCCCCAGATCGAAGTAGGCCACGGTCACGGAGATGATCTTTTTGTGCCGCGGATCAAAAGGATTGATCGGATTGCAGGATGCCTGACTTGGATGAAGCGCACATTTTCCAATGTCATCTTCGCTGTCCGACATCCGACCATCTGTCAAATTCTGTAATCTGTGGTAGTAGTCGACCTGCCTGTCACATTGCACCTCCACGATGATGCGCTCGCCCGTTTGGGTGGCCACCATGATGTCCACGCGATTGATTTTGTCTTTTTCCGTCTTCTTGTTGCTCTCGCTTTCCAAGATTTCCAGGATTTTGATGTCCATGCCGGTGAGTTCGGACAAAAAGCCTTCCAGCACATCAAAGTTGGCCTTGTCGCGCAAAATGTGCTTGATGGCCCAGTCGAACCGGATGAGTTGTTGCTGCCGCATCGCGTTGTCTCCTCCCTGTTTCATTCTACCTACCAGAAAAACCGCGAGGCCACCCACCAGAGCGCGCGCCTCTTGGGGCTTTAGTGTTAAAAATGGCTGTGAACCGGTGGAATGAGGATATGTCGTGACGGCGGTGGCATTGCTGTGTGGGTTGGCTTACGGGTGCGACGTGTTTTTGTCGGTTCTCGCCGCTGTGTGTTGTTGGCCGACATTGGGCATGACGGTGATGCCCGCTTGTGTGAGCTACGCTGTGTATTACTACACGCCGCCTTGTGCTATTGGAGCGGCCATGGTGTTGGGCGTGGCTACGGATGTGCTCGCCGGAACGCCGTTGGGTTCAAGCGTTGCCGCGTTTCTGTGTCTGTGGTTTGTTGCCGCTTTTGGGGCTAGTTGGCTGCCACGCATGCGCGGGGGGTTGCTGTGGGGCCATATGGCAATTGTTTCGTTTATGCACCGGTTGCTGATGACGGCTCTGCTCACGCTGCAGGGAGAAGCCGGTTGGGGGAGCCTTTCGATCAGCATGCTGTGGATTCCTTTAGTAGAGGCCTCCTTGGGTCTGTGGCTGGCGCGTCGGGTACATTCTCTGTTAGCTCGTCTCGGACACAAGCGAGCGTTGGTTAACACGCTGTTTCCCGCGCAACCTTAGAGCCTGTCTACGATCTGCTCCGCTCGCTCCATCTTCGTTAAAAATCGTCTCGAAATGCTCATTTACCATCAGTAAACTCCGCTTTCTCGACGATTTTTGCCTTGCTGGAGCTTCGCTCGCGACGATCGTAGACAGACTCTTAAGATCGCGTTCAAAACCTACTCCGCTCGCTTCAGTTTTCTCTCCCATGTCCAAATTTTTCGGCCACCGTCCACACCTCCTCATATTCTTCGTCCTCGTCGTTCGCTTTTTTGTCTTCTTCGGCTTTCGCACGGGTCTTGGCTTTCTCTTCCTCATCGAATTCCTTGTCTTTGCGCGCCGCCCAGGCAAACATCAAGCCGAGTAATGAGTAAAAGGCCGCGAGAAAGACCAGTCCGTCGCGCGCGCCCTTGGATTTGTCGATGACGAATTCTTCATCTTCCTCGTCGTCTTCCCACTCTTCGTCCGCCGGATCCGTGGGTGGAAAAGAGGGACCCTGGTTGTCTGCCGCGTGTCCTTGTTCCGTGCTCGACGCGACCGTGCCCCGATCTTGCACCGCCCCGGCGGAGAAAGTGCACAGCAGCCAGGCAAATAAAAAACGGAATAGTATGTTTTTCTTAAGCATATTCAACCCCAAAAAGTTTTCGCTTCGCTTTGCCCCACAAAGTGTCCTCGCTGTCGCTCCAGTACTTTGTGGGGACCCCTGTTACCTCCACTGTCCAACATCCAAAGCGCTCCGCGCATTCCTTCTAATCCCATGCACCCAGCGACTAACACGCGTGGCCGCTCAAGGCGACAAACCGCTTGTGCAATTGGATGACGGCCCAAATCCACACCGCCGTGACCACGGCCAGAATGCAGAAGCTGTAGGGAGCAATCACGCCCACGGGGCCCACGCAGATAAACAAGATCTGTTGGAGAAAGCCGCCAAACGACTTGCCAAAACGGGTGCCAAACACGTCGATGGCCGCCTTGCCCTTGGTTTTGGACTCTTCGTCGAGGGGGATATACGTCATCTCCTTGGTGGGGTCAAACAGGGCGTATTTCGTGCTCTTACCCAACACATACTGCACGGTGCCGAGAACAACAATAAGCATGAGGGGGGTGATGCCGATGACCTCACCCACCCACTCAATATGCCTGCGGAAAATAATGGCCAGGCAAAAGAGCAAGCCGCCGCCGCCCAACACGACGGGTGTTGTCAGTGCCGCCTTTTTCCAGCCCAAGCGGCGCAGCACACTGCCCCCAATCAAAATGACAATACACGTGCCCAAGCCCACGATCATGTAGAGCAACCCCATGAACGATGCGTAGTCCCTGGGATCGGGGTATTGGAGTTTGAGCTGATTCTTCCACAAAATCTCCACCAGGTTCGTGCCTACGCCGTACGACAACACCAGCACGGCAATCAGCGCCAAATAACGTGAGCTCAAGATAAACCGCATGCTTTGCATCAACGACATTTTGGGCTTGGTCTTCGCCCCGGGGTTTGTCTGGGCAGATCCCTGAGTTTGCTTGTTTTGGAAGACAAAGCGCTGCATGCCCCAGTAAGTGGCCAAAATCACGACACAGTTCACCGACACAATGGCCAGCAACACTTGCAACAGCGCTCCCCATGAATCGGAGCCGTCATTGGGAGCGGGGCGGGAGGTGACGGAATGCACGAACGTCCCCGCGAAGAAAACACTCATGTGCGCCAGCAAATAAAAATGCGTGTAAAACCGCTTGGCTTCGAGCACGGACGTGACGCTGTTGGCGAACTGCCAAAAGAGAAACGACAGCATCACGCTGCTCCACAACTCCGCCACCACGTAAAACAACGACAACGTCCAATAGCGATAGATATCCACGACACTACCCGCCCAATCAGCCGCCGGCATAACACCACGCATCCAATCGGCGCTCGCGGTGGGGTGGAGGAGACCACGATTGGGATAAAGAACCCAAGCAAACAACACAAAAAACGCCAAAAATGCCACGACGATGCCGTAAAACAACCGATCCCGACTGACAACATTGACAACCTTCGTATAAAACAGAAAAAATAAAAATGACGCCGGAACAACCAGCCAGAACTTAATAAATGTGATCGTTTCGACACCGGACACCGTAATAATCGACGCATCCTTAATACTGCGAACAATGGTGTAATTCGCCAGGATCAGCGTGTTGATCAAGGCAATAGGCAGGAACTTTCTATGCTCCTGCCCATACACCGGCCAAAAGATGTCTCGCAGGGGATGAGAAGACCTATGTGACTCAGCAGTTTCAGACGACATAAACAGCTTTCCCTCTCTTTTGGTGTCGCGACCCCGAACCCATCAGATCTTCTCGCCGCTGAGAGCGGCAAAACGCGCGTGTAGCCGGACGACGGCCCAAATCCATACCGCCGTGACCACGGCCAGAATGCAAAAACTGTAGGGCGCGATCACGCTCGCGGGCCCCACGAAAACGAACAAACCCTGCTGAATCAACGACCCACACGACTTGCCAAAGCGCATGCCAAACATATCGATGGCCGCTTTTCCCTTGGTTCTAGACTCTTCATCTAGCGGGATATAGGCCATCTCTTTCGTCGGATCGAACAAAGCGTATTTGGTGCTCTTGCTCAACACGTTTTCCGTGGTGGCGACAATGACGATAAGAAAAAGCGGTGTCATCCCCAAGAGAGCCCCTAGCACTTCCATGGCATTTTCGGAAATGATGCACAGGCACAGCAGCACTCCTCCCCCGCCAATGACAATGGGCGTGACCAGCGCCGCCGCTTTCCACCCCAGCTTGCGCAAGACCCCCCCGCCCACCAGCACGATTGCACAAGTACTCAGCCCCAAAATCATATACAAGATTCCCATGAACGCCGCGTAGTCCTCGGGGTGGGGATATTGTAGCTTGAGCTGGTGTTTGCGCAAAACATCAACCAGGTTCATACAGACGCCGTAGCACAAAACCAACGTGGTAATCAGCGCCAAGTAGCTTGAGCTCAAGATAAACCGCATACTTTGCCAAAGCGGCATCTTTGGTTTAGCGGTAGCTTTCAAACGCGCGTTGGTAAACCCTGGAACGTCCCCGGCAACGAACACAACCCGTTGCAATCCCCAATAGACCGCGAGAATAATGCCGCAATTGACGGCGACGATCGTCAACAGGGTTTGCAGCATGGGCTCCCATCGATCCGCGCACCCCGCCGGCACCGGCGCCGCCGTCACCACGCGCAACACCGCGCCGGCCCCGAACAAACCAAAATGCCCTAGAAAAACCAAGTGGGGGTAAAATCGTTTTGCGTTCGTCACGGTGGTGACACTGTTGGCGAATTGCCAAAACAAAAACAGCAACACCACGCTGTTCCACATTTCGGCGACAACAAAGAACAGCGAGAGTGTCCAGTAACGGTACATGTCCACCATATGGTCCGCCCAATGAGCATCGGGCAGAAAACCGCGCAGCCAATCAGCGCTGGCCGTGGGCTGCAACAGGTGCCGGTTGGGGTAGATCAACCAGGGAAAAACCACGAAGAAAATCAGAAACCCAAAAACAATGCCGAAGTATAATTTGTCCTTGCTGACTACATTAACCAGCTTCGCATAACAAAGAAAAAACACGAATAATGCAGGAACAGTCAACCAAAATTTGATAAATGTAAGAGTTTCAACGCCTGAATTTGTAATAATACAAGCGTCTTTTATGCTTCTTATAACAGTGTAATTAAACAGGGTAAAGAAGATGATGACGGCCATGGGCAAAAAGCCCCTGTGTTCCTCCCCATACACCGGCCACAACAAACTCCGCAACGGGCGTGAAGCTGATGGAGAACTCATGAACCTCGGCCGGATTCGGCGTTATCAGCGGATTTTCCTATCCTGTCATTCCTGCGAAAGCAGGAATCCATTTGGAAGAGCCAAAGCGGAACCAAATCCGTAGAAAACATAAACACTTAAAAAGTACAAACAGGCCGGCAGCGGGGAAAAACCCCCTCTACCAGCCTGGATTCGTCAAGAAAAATCATTCTCAACTTGAAGAGAAACGCCTCGGGGTTCCCTCTTCCTACTTCAACTCGACTGTAGCCCCCTGAGCCTCGAGTTTACTCTTCATCTCTTGCGCCTGCTCTTTGGGAAGGCCTTGTTTAAGCGGCTTGGGAGCTCCCTCCACCAACTCCTTGGCCTCTTTCAATCCCAAGCCTGTCAGGGCACGCACCTCTTTGATGACCTGAATTTTCTTGTCACCGGCGGCGGCAAGCACCACGTCAAACTCCGTTTTTTCAGCCGCGTCCGCCTGGCCGCCGGCAGCCCCGCCCGCCGCGGGTGCCGCCGCCACCACCGCTCCGGCGGCTGCTTTAACGCCCCACTCTTCCTCTAGCTGTTTCACCAACTCGGCAGCCTCGACAATGCTTAACCCCGACAGCTGCTTTTTAATTTCCTCTAACTGAGCCATGTTGTTCTCCCGTTGTTTGTTAACCTAGCGCATATCAGCCGATCGCCTTGCTCCCGTCGATCTGGATTCCCGCTTTCCCTTCCCTGGAAAGTTCTCGCAAGGCTCGACACTTTCCAGGGAAGGGAAAGCGGGAATGACAAAGAGGACGGAAAGGACTGTTCCCTTGTCATCCCTGCGAAAGCAGGGATCCATGACAAAAAAGCCGGACCCACGTTCACGATCGGTAAATACACTCTTAGCTTCCCTCTACCCTTTCTCCGCGCTCCCTAACTTAGCCTCCTTGTCACACCTAGCTTGCATAACAAGAAGGACATGAGTCGCCGGAGCGTTGAGTTGAGAGAGTAGCTTGCTGGGAACCGCCTGCAGCAAACCCAAAATGGTTCCTCTGAGCTCATCTAGGCTTGGCAGGCTTGCCAGTGTTTTCACCGCCCGCGGGTCCAAGCGCTTGCCGGCATGGTAGCCGGACTTGATCTTGAGAGATTCCAGCTCCTTGGCGATGCGCACACAAACCTTAGCAGGCGCAACCGCGTCTTGCGTGTTCCAAATCACCGCCGTCGACCCACGGAGATCTTGCCGCGCCACCGCCAGGTCGGAATCTTGAAAGGCAATACGCGCCAACGTATTCTTGCAGACCATCATGCGGGAACCTGTCTGGTGCAGCTCGCGCCTTACCTTGGCAACGCCTTCCGCGTCCATCCCCTCGATCCCCGAAAAAACAAGAGACGCCGCCTGTTCGCCAATCTGCTTTAGCTGCTCAACTTGCTGCTGCTTTTGCGCGCGGTCCACTTCAAGCTCCCTGCAATCCGACTGCTCTAGGTGTAGCAAAAACGTCCGACGGCGTCAATGACGTAAATGCAAGAAATCATTTTCTCTTGCGGCACAAAGAGCGCTTGGCGCGCAATGGTTATTCTTCCCGCCGGACCCAGCGGTGACAGACATGAGTCTGCTTGCCGCAAAAGCCGATGCCCAGTTGCAACACACCCTTGGGCGGGTGGTCGGCGAACTCGGCGCCGTAATCCTTGGCTTGAATTTGCGCCAGCGCTTGTTTGGCCGCTTGTTCCAACTCGTCTCGCGCTTCGGTTTGCTTAAACTCCATGATCACCCCGGGCAGATTCCGATCC
>JBCCEG010000077.1:0-6852 GCA_039030455.1 Myxococcota bacterium
ACGGCACAAACAACAGGAGAACAAGAAAATGAAGCAAACAAAAACCAACACCGTTGCGCGTCTTGCCTTGGGCATCGCGCTCTTCACCCAATTCGGCCTCGTCCAGTCGGCACAGGCCACCAAGGGGCAGATCGGCTACTTTAAGCAGAGTTGTCCTAGCGGATGGGAGTACTACGATCGCCTGGCGGGCCGCGTGATCGTGGGGGCCGGCCGTCACGATGGCCAAAAATACGACAGCGGAAATGCAGGGGGCGAAAGAAGACACAAGCTGACTGAGCGGGAAATGCCGAGCCATTACCACAGCAACGGCACTATGGGTATACATAGGAACTACGGAGGGGGCGCAGAGGGAAACAAAGCGAGCTGGCCGCTTGGTCCATACAAAACTTACAGGAATGCAGACACAAGTCCTGTTGGAGGCAATCAACCCCACAACAACATGCAGCCCTATCTGGTTTTGACGCCGTGCATTAAGATGGTGGATGATGACGAAAAAGTAAGCCTCCTGCAGGCTCAAGTAGCATCGCTATTGGAAAACAACAATAGCAATGACCAGGAGAAGAAAGAAAACGCAAACAACAATGGGATTGATCCTAAAGAACTAGAAAAAATAAACAAAAGAATAAAAGCGCTCCGAACGTTTGTCTTTAACTTAGCATCCGATTCTAAGCCTAAACCGCGCAAGGTTTACGACTCCGATTATGACGAGTAGCACTCAAGACGCGCAACCGATCCCCGCCACACATCCGTGGCGGGGGTTGCAACATTTGTGTGACGTTTGTGTAGAGACGCGATGAATCGCGTCTCTACGGAAAGTTTCTCGAACCTCAAGGTCTGGATCCCCGCTTTCGCGGGGATGACAATGTGAGTTGGGGTGACAATGGGGGAGGGAATGACAAAAGGGAGCATGATACGCACGGATTGGTATCACAGCCCCGAATAGGTCTGACGAACGGCTTGCGCAATGCCCCATGCCATCGCCTGCCGCGCCTTAGGCTGTCGCCACAGCGCGCGATCCGCTTTGTTGGACAAAAAAGGCCCCTCGAACAACACCGCCGGCATGCGCACGAACAAAACGTACAACAGCTCGCGCTTGACGCCTAAATCACGAAAGCCTGGTTTCTTTGCTTTTTTCCCTTTCTTCGGTTTCCCCTCTCTTTTTGTGAATTTTTTTACATTTTCCATCACCTTTTGCTGCACAAGCAGTCCGAAGCGACGGCTGTGTTGCAGATTAGAACGGGTGGCCAGATCGGCCAACAAGTACTTGCTCAGGTCAAAATCCGAGTTGCCCGCCGCGTTTTCACTCCGTGCCAGTCGACTCTGATACCCCTTTTTGTCAGGATCCAAATAATAGGTCTCGATGCCGCGCGCGTCCTTGGCGCCGCGCGCACCGGCGGGCATGGAGTTGGCGTGCAGCGAAACAAATAGACAGCCTCCTTTCTTGTTCACCATACGCACGCGGCGGCCCAGGGAGACGGTCTCGTCACGTTCGCGCGTCAGCCACACTTTCCCTCGCAACTTCCCCTTGTTTAACAGCTTGAACACCCGTCGGCCTAGGTCGAGAACCAGGTCGCTCTCCCTCAGCGCCTTGCCTCCTTTCCCCCATGCGGCGCCGCTGTCAACGCCGCCGTGCCCCGGATCCAACCAAACTCCCTTGCATGCAACGCGCGGCGCGACATGCCTCTTTCGCGCGGGTTTTGCGGGGGCAATCACCGGCGGGTCCGTCGACCGCGCGGCGTTGGGCAAAACGGGAACCGGCACGGGATCTTCACCGCGCGCGGCTACGCCTGTTTCGGTCGATCCGCCCAAGTGTCGCCGGGCAATCTCCGCAACACGCGCTCGCGCGCCTTCTCGCATGGTCTCGGGCAATCTCGCGTCGGCGGCGACACCGGCGTAGGTCTCACGCGCCAGCACCCAATCCAACTTACTACCACCACTGCGTGCCGCGCGCTCGCGCAACCGCGCGGCCAAAAGCAACACTCGACCGCGACGAGCCCGGGAGTTATCCCCCGCCGCCGTGACGGAGCGTTCCAGCTCGTCGGCCAGTTGTTGACACTCCCGCGCCGACGGTGCCTTTGCAAGACTCAGCAGATACTCTGCCCGCCGCTCCAACGGCCCTACCGCGTGGGCTTGCTTTTTTCCCCGCGGGACTTCTTGCCTTGCTTGAAACCCTGACGTGGACCGCGTCCCCTGCGGGTTTTTGCTTTTCCCGTTCGAACTTTCTTGCCGTGCTCGCGACCCGAGCGCGGTGCTCTTCTCCCGTTTGGCTTGGACGCTCCTTTTGTCGCCACCGGCAAATTGTAGAGACGCGATTAATCGCGTCTCTACGGCAAAAACGTCCACCTTATGGTCTGGATTCCCGCTGTTGAAAGGCGTGGCAAAACAAAGCCGCGCAACGGCCAAGCAAAGGGGTCCCCACAAAAGTTGAAAGATCCCCGCCTTCGCGGGGACAAGCTTTGTGGGGCGAAAGCAAAGCCCTGCAGTGACCAAAAAAAAGCGTGCCATGGCCACCCTATCCTAGCGTTTTCTCCATGGCAGCGGCGCTAACAAAGCACAAAAGAGGGGGCCGGAGGCCCCCTCTAACTCGTCTCGCTGTTAGCGCTCGACGAGAGTCTCTCTAACGCACGGGCACCTGTTGCACCGCCGTTCGACCCTTGGCGGTGAGGCCGTAGCGCTTTGAGCCCCCGGCTCCACCGGCACCACAGCGAATGAGCTCACCGTGACCGTGGGCCACGCGCGCCAAGCTCACCGTGTGTACGCGAATCCCAGCGACTTTCTCCAACACCTCTCTGGCTTCGCTCAAAGTGATGCCGCCCTTGACTCCGGCCTTTTCAGCCGCTGCAAGAACCCAAACAGCGTGGGCAAGCGTCTTTCCGCCCTTCAACTGCGCGGAACCCGAAACGACTCCGTTGGCTCTACCACGCACAAATCGCATAACACGCTGTGTCGTAGCGTTGGCCTTAGGCGCGGCTTTCGCTGATTTTCTCTTCGTCACGCGCTTGGCCGTGCCGGTTCGTGCACGACTGCTCGCCTTAGCCTTACGCGCGGCGGGTTTCTTCGCCACTTTTTTGCTTGCGGCTGTTTTCCTTGCCGCGGCCGAACGCTTCACGCCTTTTTGGGCCGCTTTGGCAGTGCGCGACGACTTAGCCGTCTTCGTCTTGCTCTTTGGCTTTGCCCTTTTCACGGACGCGGCGCTCGTACGACGCTTGGCGGCGGTCTTTGTACCCTTCCGCGTTGTGCGTTTTGCCTTGCTTTTGGTCACGGTCGCCTTCCTCGCGGAAGTCTTCCGAGACGTTGTTAATTCGCCGGCTAACCCATCCAACAGCGTGTTGGCGCGTTTGCGCAGCGTTTCCATTTGCTTCATGGCCTTAATCAGGCCTACCAACAAACGTTGCTTCATGCTTCCTCCTTTTTTCTCCTTTTTTACAACAAAATGCGGTCTTATCCGCTTGACCGCGCTTTTGTCTTGTTACCCCGCGCACCGTCGCGCTCAGACGCGCCCGCTGCCGCGGAATCCGAAGTCTGGATCAACTTGAGAACAATGCGAAATGACACATTCTTGGCAATAAAACTAGCCATGAATCCACTGCCTATTTTAAAGTCAAGTCGCCCCAGCGACCCCTTGGCCGCGAATGCGATCCCCCTTTTGCCGTTGGGGTACGCCAATTCCTTCCAAGGACCAACAAAACATTGTTTTTTGCTCGTCCCGCGAATCGTTAACTTACCGCAAACCTTCAAGGTTCCACGGGCACCCTTAGCCACCGAAGTCGAGCGGAACGCCATGGTGGGATAACTCTCGGCATCAAAAAAGTCCCTGCTTAGCAGATGCTTGTCCCGCTTTGCGTGGTCCGTGGTTAAACCTTGCAAGGGAACCACAATGTCGATGGATGACCTGGTGATATCGCCGCGGTCGACCCTTGCCCCTCTCAGCCGAATTTCACGAAACCTTCCGGAAACGGGGAAGTGCTCCCCCAGATGGCCCACCTCGAACTCCACCTTGCTGTGGGCCTGGTCGATGCGCCAGCCGTCGTGGGTGACCGCGCGCGGCTTTGCCTTTTTTGTCTTGGAATTCCGGCCACTGCGTGGCTTTGCTCCCAGCGATTCCGGCGCACTCGAAACATTCTGAGGAGCACCGTCGGCCCCGGCGGCGGACTGGGTGCGAGCAGAGGATGGCGACTTGACGGCGGCTTGATCCGACCAAGCGGGCGAGGCTCCCCCAAGGAGCAAGGTGCCACAAACCCATGCGATGCATTTTGTATCTTTCGCCTTCACCATCTTTCCCTCTTCTTTGTTCAGCGCGGCGTTAAACACCAGGTCGATCGCCCCACAACACCTTGTGCAGTTGCAGCTGCAAACGAACAGGCAATCGATCACGCACAATCCACTCCGCCAAGCGTGCCCCACTCATGCCACCAGCCTCCGGTGAAAACAGAACCGGGACCCGCTCGTGCAAGCGATGTTGCTCCAACACACGTTTGGCGAAAACGTAGTCGGCCGCGTCACAAATCACAAACTTCACCTCACAACCCGGCCACAACACATCCAAGTTGCGCCAGCGGTTACGCTCCACCTCTGATGAGCCGGGCGTTTTCACATCCACAATGATACAAACGCGTCGATCCACCCGATCTATTCCCACCGCGCCCGAAGTCTCAAGCAATACACGCATCCCTCTGTCGCACAAACGCGTCATCAGCCGCGGCACGGCCGGTTGCAGCAACGGCTCGCCACCAGTGATTTCCACCAGTGAAATGCCAAACGATTGGACCCGTTGCATCACCTCCCGCACGCTTAGGATCGTTCCGCCCGTAAAAGCCTGCGGCGTATCACAGTAGCGACAACGCAAGTGACAGACGGCCGTTCGCACAAAGACACACGGCTTGCCGGCATGTGTGCTTTCCCCTTGAATCGACGCGTAGATTTCGTGAATGAGCAGCCGATCGCGATCCAGCTCCCCCGTTTGCTTGATCAAGCGCCGCAGCGGTTGAATGCGCAGCGCCGGACTCGGATTTTCGGACAATCCCACTAATCGCTCTAACCCGTGGTCGGATTCACGAGGTTGATTCGAATGCATAATCCGTGGTCAAGGCGCCGCCGTCACCGGTCGACAGGGAGAATCGTCACCCATGGGATCGCCCGAGCTCGCATTGTCGGCATAGGTGTTCCCCTCCCCCTCCCGCCATCGCGACGCTCTCACCAGCGCTACGGCACAGATGCCGGCGCCGGCTTTGTTGCCGGTAAAACGCGAGCTTGACACGGCAACACTCGAATCTCCTGTAATGTGCAACACGCCCGCGTTTTGTGTAGCCGTGTTGTCCGTGAACACCGCGTCGGCAATGAACAAGCCGCTGCTTGTTTCTAGGTGAACCGCCCCGCCGTCGCCGCGAGCCTTGTTGCCCCGAAACCCGCACTTCTCCACCCGTACCGTCGAGCTCATGGTCGCATGCAGCGCGCCGCCTCGCGCGGCCTGATTTCCCGTGAATGTTGCTTGGCGCAGCGTCAAGCGAACGTGCGACGCGGCAACCGCGCCGCCCTCGCCAACCTTATCCCCCTCGCCGACACGATTCCCTGTAAACGTGGTTCCCTCCGCGAAATGCAAGTCACATCGGTTGCCGTACACGGCACCCCCCACAGCCGAAGCGATATTGTCGATGAACGCGGAGCCGCGCACGCTAAGCGTTCCGTCTTCCTCCACCGCGACGGCACCGCCCAAGCCCCACGGCCAAATCGCGGCGATGTCGCCATCGCCCCCCACAAGGCCCTTGTCAAGATCCTCGGATTTCTTGGCTTGGTTATCTCTAAAAGTACTATCCAGAACTTCCACACGCGATTGCCCATGAACACCTAGGCAACCCCCTAGATGGCCCTCGTTTCTCTCACAGGTCACTTCTTGCAATTTGACCTGGCTGTCTTGAACGAAAATGCCCCCGCCCCAATTGCCCGCATCCTTGTCGTCGGCGCTTTGGCCCGCCCTGCCCCCTGTCACCGTGACATGGTGGATGGAAATCCCCGTGCTGTCGCGCACATCCAACACATGCAACACGCGACCGGTTCCACGCTTGCCGTCCAGCACACTAGGTTTGATCGTCTCCGCCCCCGTGCTGTCGGGCGAAATGCCCCCGATAATGCGCAAATCCTTACGGTGATGAATTTCTCCCACCGCCAGCTTTCCGGCACGAGCCCGGTATGTCCCCGGCGCCAACCAAATTTCCGCATTATCCGGCGCTGCTTGCAACGCTTGCGCCAGCGTGGGGAAAGCCGTTTTCCATGTTTTGCCGTCGGGGAATCGCGCCTTGGAGACAGCATTCACATGGATGGTTACCGTGACGGCCCCACGCCCGCTGCCGGCTCCCGCGAGTCCAGGCGGTTTACATCCAGCCGTGCCGCAGGCAATCGCTAGACACAACCATGTTTTCCGGCTAACCCCGCGAATCCGACCCATCCCACCAATCCCTGAATCCGAGATGAATGGTTGGGACGAAGCACGCGGTTTTTCCATTGTCCGACATCCGAGCATCCGTCAATCCTTGTGAAATGAGGTAGTAGTACTCGGATTCATAGGATTTGGCGGACTGTTGGATGAATAGTTGGGACGAAACGCACAAGTTGGCCCCGTCATCTCCACTGTCCGACATCCGACCATCTGTCAAATCCTGTGATCCGCGATAGCAGCTTGACACACCCCTGCAACACCGTCTACCGCGAGTTCTGTCAGGGTCACCGCATCGCGCATAGTGAGTCGGGTCAACGCTCCAACATGCGCGATACTCTATACGACCGTGTCCGGCATCCCAGTCTTCATGAAAATCATGGCGCACCCCCTCAAAGCCATGGGCCAGTGCATTTTCAAAG
>JBCCEG010000078.1:0-6842 GCA_039030455.1 Myxococcota bacterium
CCCAGGTGGGGACTCCGCCTATCCGACAAAACGAAAAGCTCCCCGAGAACTACAAAGCCAAGGGGTTGAAGGAAGCCGCCGAAAAACTCAACGTGCTCAAGCTTTCGGGCAGGGAACGGCAAGAATACGAACGCTATCTGGAGAGTTTGCGCGACCGCGCCAGCTTCTACGACTCCACCTATGGCGACGGGCATAGAGAGGGCCGTGAGGAAGGACGCAAGGAAGGACGCGAAGAGGGTTTGGCCGAGGGCGAGAAAAAAGGGCGCGAGGAAGGACAGCGAGAAAAAACCCTTGAAATTGCTCGCAATCTGCTCAAGTCCGGCATGGACCCGTCGGCGGTTGCCGCGGCCACGGGGTTGTCGTTTTCCGCTGTTGAACAATTGTCGCGGCCGGAGAGCTAACTCCTACCACGGATCACAGGATTTGATGGATTATCGGATATCGAACAGTGGAGATGACAGTGAAAATCGCGTGCTTCGTCCCAACCATGCATCCAAAAATCCGCCAAATCCTGTGATCTGCGGTACTCTTTTGCCCGCGACGGTCCGAACCGCTATTCTCATTTCAATGGAGTTTGATGACATTCTCGGGCCTTGGCGTGGGGTTTCAATGCGCCAAACGGCAATGAGTCCGTGAGAGTGACCTGATGGACCGCAAGCGTGTGGTCGGAGCCGCTCTGCTGGTAGCCGGCACGGATATCGGTGCCGGTATGCTTGTCATGCCCTTGGTGACGGGCCTGGTGGGTTTTTTTCCCGCCATGGCGCTTTTCGTCGTCATGTGGTTGCTCATGCTGTGGTGCGCGGATCTGGTGGTGGAAACAACGCTTGCCGTGTCGAGTGGAGGGCAGCGGGAAATCAATCTGGTGCGCATGGCCCGTCTCACCCTGGGCCGCGTGGGAGAGTGGCTCACGTGGGGCGGCTTTCTACTGCTGTTCTATACCCTCGTGGCGGCCTACATGGTTGGCAGCGGGAAACTGCTGTCGGAGACGATTCAAGGATATAGAGGTTGGTCGCTGCCAACGTGGGGCCTGCCGTTGCCCATCTTGTTGCTGTGCGCTCCGGCCGTCTGGATTGGATTCGACACCGCAGCACGCCTCAATCGATGGCTTATGGCGGGATTCGCCACGGCTTTCGCCGCGATGCTGAGCGTCGTGCTGCCCTTGATGCAACCCACTCGCCTGCTGCACGCGGACGGGCGCTACGCTTGGGCCTGCCTGGCGATTATCGTCACCGGATTCGCGTATCACGTCGTGGTCCCCAGTCTTGTCCACTACCTGCGAGGGGACGTTCGAAGCATCCGCGTTAGCATCATGGTGGGCAGCCTAATTCCGTTGGTGGTCTATATGTTGTGGGAGCTGGTGGTGCTAGCGGCCGTTCCCGTGGACGGCGCGAACGGACTCGCGGATCTGTTGCACAGGGACCTCCCCCTGGCCGCGGCCCTGCGAGAAGACGAGGCGGCACGCAACGCCATGACGGTCTTCGCGCTGCTGGCCGTCATGACTTCTTTTCTGGGAATTTCCACGGGTCTACTGGATTTTCTCAGAGACGGCTTGGGTATACACAACCGAATGATTGCCCTTGGGTGGACGTTTGTTCCCCCCTTGGTGCTCATCTGGACAAGCCGGTCGGCCTTTGTGACCATTTTAGAGTACGGGGGAATTTTCGTGGCCCTGTTGCACGGCATCTTACCCCCGGCCATGGTGCTGGCGCTGCGAAGCAACAAAACGCTCACGGACGGTTGCCGGCCCTACCACGCTTGGGGCGGTCGAGGCGTCATGATCACGGCCGTCGTTGCCTTCGCGTGCTTCATCGCCTTGGTCTTGGCGAAAAACGTCGGGTGGTTTGTGCTGGATCTCTCGCCTTACTTGCCGACATGAACCGCGCTTCTTCTTGTCCTATAATGGATTTCCGCTTTCGCGGGAATGACAAAGTGGGGGAGTCCGCTCCACGGGAGGACGAAAGCAAAAAGGTTGTCACCCCTGCTCTTTCTGTTGTCACCCCCGCGACCAGGGGTCCCCGAAAAGTATTGGCGCGAAGCGGCAAACTTTTTGGGGAAGAGAAGGCGAGGGCAGAGGCGAGAAACAATACATTCTTTTTGTCATTAATGGGTCCCCGCTTTCGCGAGGATAAACTTCAGCGGGAATCCATTTCCGAAGACATTTTATGAAAGAAGAACCACGTTTTTCCAGGGAACATTGGAGCAGTCGCCTGACGTTCGTACTGGCCTCGGCCGGGTCGGCGGTCGGCTTGGGTAATATATGGAAATTTCCTTATATCACCGGTAACAACGGCGGCGGCATGTTTGTGCTGGTGTACTTGGCCTGCATCGTTTGCGTTGCCGTGCCGCTGCTTGTGTGCGAGATGCTGATCGGCGCGCGCGGGCAGGCCAACGCCGTGCAGGCATTCGAAAACATCCACGGGCCCCGCTCTCCTTGGCGCTTTTTGGGCATGCTTGCCCTGCTTGGCGTGTTCCTCATCTTGTCGTTTTACAGTGTAGTCGGCGGGTGGGTATTGGAATTTTTGACCTTGGCGACCACGGGTCGGTTCGTCCACACCGACCCCCAAGCTGTCGGCGGCATGTTGGAGAAATCGTGGGCCGACCCCGCGCGCCAGGTCGCCTGGTTGTTTGCCTTTATCACGCTCAACGCCGTCGTGATCGCGGGTGGGTTCAAACGGGGCCTAGAGCGTGCCAACGCCGTTCTTATGCCCGCGCTGGTTATCATTCTGCTCCTGCTGCTTGTGCACGCGGCGTTGCTGCCGGGGATCGGCGCCGCTCTCGCGTTTCTGTTTTGGCCCGACGCAAGCCGCCTCACCGCGGGAGGAGTGCTAGACGCATTGGGTCACTCGTTTTTCACACTAAACATTGCCGCGGCGGTCCATATCACCTACAGCAGTCATCTGACCGACACGAAATCATTGGGACGATCCGCGCTGGCTATCGCCCTGTTTGATACCGTCATTGCGCTGCTTGCGGGGATTGTCATCTTCGCCATCGCGTTTTCCTTCGGTATGGAAACCGGTGTGGGACCCACGCTCATTTTCCGAACGCTGCCGGTGCTGTTCGCCAACATGACGCTTGGATGGCTTGTGTCGGTGCTCTTCTTTTTGCTGGTGGCCTTCGCGGCACTGACCTCGTCGCTTTCCATGTTCGAGGCGCTTGTCTGCCATGCGACGGAAACATGCGCGATGGGGCGAAAGACAGCAACGCTTACCGTGGCCGCCGCGGCTTTTCCCCTGGGCATCGCCTCGGCCCTCTCCACCAACGTGCTGTCGGAATGGACCTTGCGGGGCAAAACAGCGTTTGCTCTGCTTGACTGGGTGACCACGAACCTGTTCCTGCCCGCCGGCGGCGTGGGCATGGCGCTGTTCGTGGGCTGGGTGATGGGGCCAAAAGCCGTAGTCTTGATCTTGGGCGAACGGTTGGGCCAATCCTTGTGGGGGAGGGCTTTTCTGTGGCTGCTCCGTCTGCCCGCCCCGGCGGCCGTGTGCGCCGTTTGGATCCGAGGGTTGATGGGATGACAACCGAACAACCTCCTCTCATCGAAGCACGCGATTTGCGTAAATGCTTTGCCCTACCCACAAACAGGAGTCTGTTTAGCTACATTCCTTTCCTTTCAAAACGTTCCGACCCCGCCGACGCATCCGGCGGCAAAAACCCCCCCGGGCCGCGGTGGGGACCGCAGGGGCAGTGGGCGGTGGACGATGTTTCCCTCGCCATCCGGCGAGGCGAGACTCTAGCCTTGGTGGGCGAATCCGGCTGCGGTAAATCGACGCTGGGGCGCCTGTTGTTGCGTTTAGAGGAACCTACCAATGGGCGCGTGTTGGTTGACGGGCGTGACATCACGCGGCTGCGCGAGCGACAACTGCGACCGCTACGACGCAAGTTGCAAATCGTGTTTCAAGATCCCGCCACGTCGCTCAACCCACGCATGACCGTGGGCGACGCGCTGGCGGAGGTGCTCATCGTCCACCGCCTAGCGCCAAACGCTAGGGCTAGAACCCAACGTGTCCGCGAGTTGCTCGGTTTGGTCGGGCTACCGCCCCAAGCGGCACAACGCTACCCTCACGCGTTCTCCGGTGGCCAGCGACAACGCATCGCCATCGCCCGAGCACTAGCGGCCCAGCCGGAGTTTATTGTGTGCGACGAACCCACCAGCGCGCTAGACGTTTCGGTGCAGGCGCAGATTCTCAATCTGCTGCGAGGGCTGCAACACCGGTTGGACCTCACTTACCTATTCATCTCGCACGATCTGGCCGTGGTGCGGTTGATGGCAACGCGCGTGGCCGTCATGCACGCGGGCAAGATCGTTGAACTGGCGGACGTGCACAGCGTGTATAGCCGGCCTCGCCATCCCTACACCCGACTCCTTTTGGATAGTGTCTTGGATACACGGCCGCCGCGCCGCTAGTCCAACGGGCGCTTTACCCGCCGCGGCGGATCGTGCGAATCTAACTTTATGAAAACCAAGCAAGACCTTGTTCGCATCCTCAACCCAGGGGGTCCGGCGCCCAGGGGTTTGTCGGACTTCACCGAGTTGGTGGAAGGCGGATTTGCCTTTGTCGACAAAACGCTTTTCCTCAAGGAAGTGCTGGACTCCGGTGACAAGGTCACCCTCATCACGCGGCCGCGCCGGTTCGGCAAGACAATGAACATGGGCATGTTGCGCTGCTTTTTGCATTGGTCGCCTAATCGCCAACCGGACTTGTTCGACGGCCTGGCGATCCAACGAGCGGGCGAACGCTATCAAGGGGAGCGAGGCAAGCGGCCGGTGCTGTACCTCACCTTCAAGGACGTCAAGGCGGAAAACTGGCACGATGCCTGGATCGACCTGCGCGGTTTGTTATCGGTGATCGCCGAAATCCACGCTCGCGGAGCGCCCTTGGACCAGCTTGTGTACGACCAACGCGATGTGCTGGAAAAAACGATCCAAAAGCAGGCCGAACCGGCCGAATGCAAATCGATTTTGGCCGTCCTCACCGAATTGTTGACGCTAAAACACGGAGAAAAACCCTGGGTGCTCATCGATGAGTACGACACCCCGCTGCACACGGCGTATCAGCACGGCTACTACCCCCGCATGCGCGACATCATGCGCGGGTTGCTGGGTCGGTGCCTCAAGGACAACACCGATCCCAACCAACCCCAAGCTTTTTTGCACAAGGCCGTCATCACCGGCATCGTCCGCGTGGCCAAGGAAGACATCTTCTCGGATCTGAATAATTTGGGCGTGTACGGCGTGACCGAGGATCGTTTCGCGTCGTCGTTCGGATTCACGCAAGCCGAGGTCGGGGAGCTGCTTGCCGCGCGAGGACTACAAGATCGTGTTGACGCCGTGCGCGACTGGTACGACGGCTATCGGTTCGGCGGGGACACCCCCGCGACGATTTATAACCCCTGGTCCGTGATCAGCTACGCGGCCAATCCCACCCAAACCCCTCGGCCCTATTGGGTCAACACCAGCGGCAACGATCTGGTCCGCTCCATGCTGGAAAAAAGCGACGATCCGCAAGACCGCGCCGACATGGAAACGCTGCTTTTGGGCGGCGCCGTGGAAAAGGAAATCTCCGACAACCTGGCGTTGCGCGACTTGCCCCAGCTGGCCGACGCGCTGTGGAGCATCTTGCTCGCCGGTGGATACTTGACCGTCGACTCCGATGGCGAACCATCTCTTTTAGGGACCAAGTTGCGCGTTCCCAACCGGGAGGTCCAGTTCGTCTACCGTCGGTTGATCACGAGCTGGTTCCACAGATCCGGCCCGCGCAGCCTGCTGCCGTCGGCGCTCAAGGCACTGATCGGGGGCGACGTGGCCGAATTCGCGCGGCGCGTGACCGCGTTGGCGTCCAACAGCCTCAGCTATTTCGACATCGGCGGGTCGCACCCCGAGCGGGTGTACCACGCGTTGGTGATGGGCATGTTGGCTTATCTGGCCGACTTGTATCACATCCGTTCCAATCGCGAGAGTGGAGAAGGCAGACCCGACTTGCTGCTGCTCCCCCGCGATGCGCGCAAGCCCGGCATTGTCATGGAGTTCAAGGTGGTCGAGGCCGAGGATCGGTTGGAGCAGGCCGCGCAAGCGGCGTTGGCGCAGATTCAAGAAAAGGACTATGCCGCCGAGTTCGCCCAGCGGCAATGTGTCTTTGTCTTGGCGATTGGCATGGCTTTCGCGGGGAAAAGTCTGGCCGTCGCCCACGAGCGACTGGGATAGCCGACATCGAAATCGTCGGACGCATTGCGGGTTTGAAAACGGCGGGTTATGGCAAATCTTCTTATGGGTGAGTTTCGTGACGGTTACGACATCCGAGCGTTTGGTGCACCGGGTTTTGCGCGAGGTGGTGGCACGGCGTGTGACGCCCGGGCTGGCCGCCGCCGCAGGTGTATTGGACTCTCGTGGTCGGGTGCGGGCCCGCCGGCGTTGGGCGACGGGTGTGCTTGGCGCCGATGACGCTAATCCTGTATCGCCGGACACGGTTTACGATCTGGCATCGTTGACCAAGGTGTTGAGCACAACGTTGCTATGCGCGGTGGCGGTGACGGCAGGCAAGCTGCGTCTTAACGAAACGCCCTGGCCCTGGTGGCCGGGGGTGACCGTAGCGCACGTGCTCAGTCACACGGCGGGGCTGCCCGCGTGGGTGCCGCTGTGGCGCGGGGCCGATGTCGTCTCGTGCGATACGCGTCGTAGGGCGCTTGCGTCGCTGCGCGCGGTGGCGCTCCAAGCCCGCCCAGGCACGCGGTGTGTCTACTCCGACGTGGGTTTTATCGCGTTGGGGTTGTTGTTGCCAAGGCGTTTGGGGGGGACATTGCCGACATTGTTTCGCCGTCACGCCGACAGATGGTACGGCCCC
>JBCCEG010000079.1:0-6807 GCA_039030455.1 Myxococcota bacterium
ACCAAGAGCGCATGCGTGCTACTCCCAAACCAGCCTCTTACCAACTTGCCGACACAGTTCGCCACCGCCTCAACCAACCTACGTGCTGGTGATAGAATCACGGCTTTAGTCTACACCGCGTTAGCCCATGGGGACACAAGGAGCTAACGACGGCAACTCCCCCATGCTCACGAAATGAAACTTTGTGGTCTTTTGTTTTACTCCGTGACCACGCAACACTTTGGAGAAAACCATGCGACGCCGCCAAAATCAACCCGACGAACGGAGACAAACACAATCTTTCAGCTATCTTGCTCGATCCTTTTTAACAGGGTTAGCCCTGGGCGCGTTGACCGCGTGCGGAAGCGGCGACTCAGAGTCTCACCATGTACTAAATCAAGCGGCGGACTGCACAAGCAACGACACGGAAACGTGCAGATCGAATGCCATGTGCCTAGCAACAAAAACCTACATTGAGGATTCTTACGGGATCCAAAATTACAGCAAAAAAAGTTGCTCAAAGAAAACGGATTTTAATCCCAAAAAGACATCTTGCTCCAGACTTTTAAACGAAACAGCGTGCGCCGGAAATAATTCTTGCATCTGGAAAAAGGAGCACGACAAAAACAGCAAACGTCGTAGCTGCCATTATGATGAAGATGGATACGGAGGATGCAGCTACAATGTTACCGAGACATGGTGGGCAAGCTGTCTCCCAAGAGCCTAAAAATCGCAGGATGGCGGGCGTCTCGCGTTCCAAAAACAGCGATGCCGATGTTGCCAAAGGTTGCGGCATTTGCCATGCGATTCAATCCTTAAAAGGAACACGACGAAAAAACACCTTCAGAGCGTGTTTTCAAATGTCATGAATGCAGCTCCAGCAAGGCAAAAATCGTTGAGAAAAGCGGAATTTACTTGAGGTAAATGAGCATTTTCGAGGCGATTTTTAACGCAGCTGGGGCAAATGCAATAATTTGAAAACACGCTCTCACACGCCGCCAAAAACGTCCACGTCGGCGAACAGCGCCGCGGGGGTAGCGTGGCCCACATGCACGCACTGATTCGGTTCGCCCTTGCCACAGTAGGGGGAACCCAGCACCTGGAATGTGCTCTTATCCCCCACCGCTTTGAGACTGCGCCAAAAGCTAGCGGAAACGCCGCGATAGCAGGGATTGCGCACCACGTGCGTCAACGTGCCGTTTTCAATGAGCCGACCCCATTCACAACCGAACTGGAACTTATTGCGCATCTGGTCAATGGACCAGGATTTGTTGGCCCGCATATAAATACCCCGCTCCACCGATGCGACGAGATCGGCAAAACTGGTTTCCCCCGGCTCCAAGTTCAGGTTCGACATGCGGTCAATAGGCGGCCGGTTCCAACTCTGGGCTCGTGCCGTCGCAACGGGATTTTCTCTGCCGCCTCGGAACGCCGACACAACTCCGCCCAGCGGTTGCCGCAAAATGCCATCGCGAATCACAAACTCCTTGCGCGCGGGCGATCCCTCGGCGTCGCAGGCGAACGTAGCAATCTCATGAGAAATCGTGGGGTCGTACGCTACGTTCAACAGCTCGGACCCATACCGGTATTCGCCGAACATCTCCGGCGTGACAAAGCTGCCGCCGGCGTAGTTGCGTTCGTCCCCCAAAATGCGATCTAGCTCCAACGGATGGCCGATGGACTCGTGGATTTGCAACATCATTTGGCCCGGGTCCAACACCACATCCATGCATCCGCTGGGACAATTGGGCGCGGCAACCAGCTCTAGCACCTCTTGCCCGATGCGCTGGGCGCTCGCGAGAAAGTCACAGTGGTCAAGCACTTCTAACCCGCCCTGAGAGCAGTGCCCGCGATATCCCCCCAAACTGCGCTCCTGCGTGACGCCCTCTTGATGCGCTACGGCGTGCAGATGTGGCGTGGTGTAGTGAAAGCTTTGCCGCGCACGGGAGTCGTGGCTCGTCCACAACGTTTCGTCAAGCTTTGTGTGCCACAGGCCCGCTTCCCACTCCACAATCCGGTCGTCCTCGCGCAGTTTGTCACACGCTTGCTTTAACAAGTCGATTTTGTCGTGCAACGCCATGTCTTCCCACGGCCGTCGCACCTGGCTTGTGTAGGTCAGGTTAGGGGTAGGGAGCCGCAACTTACTCGCATCAAAACAGCCCCACTTTCCCCGGCCGCTCAAACAGGCCCACTGCTTGGCTTGTTCAAAGGCGTCGCGCAAGCCGTCTTCACTCAACGCGCAGGTGGCGCCATAGCCCATCCCCCCCTGATGCACCACGGTCACCATGACGCCGCTGTCGGCCACGCTCGCCAAGGGCTGCATAACCCCTTTGCGCACGGTCACCTTTTGCGATTGACGCTCGACCAGACGGAGGCTGCAAAAGTCAACGCGATCTCCCAATGGACGCAACCAATCAATCAGCTGCTGCTCTGGGTTCACGCCATCCTCCCGAAAGAATCATGTTACCAAAAATCAGTAATCAAAATTACCAGGTGAAGACGACCCCTAGCTCGATGTCGTTGGATACGATGAGCGGTCCTTTTGGCTTATGCAACGAGGTTATCGCGTCAAACGTGATGCCGACATGCTTACCCAACGAAGCCTCCACGCCAACCAGGCCCGCATGGAAGGCACCCAGAAACTCCGCGCCCGAATCGGCGAACAAGCCACCAACGCCACCGCGAATGGGAAAGTACCACGCCACATGATCGTTAAACGGAAGGCGAATTTTGACCAAACCACCTCCCTCCAATACCGCGGCGGGTTGCTCTCCTTCCCACGCGAGATCCGTTGTGGCTGAACCGGCATCCCCTTGCGCCGTGCCCGTACCGACCATCGACACGATTAGGTAGCTGCTCGCCAAATAACCGCCCACGACAACGTGGCGGGCAAGGGGAACTTCGACTGTCGTGCCACCTCCGCCAAGCATGCCAAGGCCGGAACGGCCACTCCACCTCCATGGCGGGGTAGTGAAGCCGACATTGCCAAACACAGTAGTGCGCGGCCTATCCAAAAAACGCGGAGACACGGCTCGCGCGGCTTTGTTTTTTAAGGAATCCTCTTGCGCCGTCGCGACGGCGCTTTGCTCCGGAATGTTTTCTTGCGCTAGCGCGGCGGCTCCTTGTAGCAACGCCACGCCGATCACCCCAACCTTCGCTAATTTCCCATACAAACCAATCATTGCACACCTCCCGTGATCTGCTCTTTGCCTTCTTATCCCCGAACCCGCCGGCCAAACCAGCATCGCGCGATCTTCTGATCAACCAACCACATCCACCGCAAAAACCATGTTGCAATCCGGTGCACATAACACGGATTTTCAGATGATCGACCGTCAAATAGCAACATACCTCGTCTACGCGCCCCAACTCTCAACAGGTTCCGATCCAGAGACATGGGTTGCTTGCAGTTGAGGATAAAGCGGAAAACGCGCTGTCAACCGCCGCACGCGTTCTTGAATCGTTGACAACCCCTTGCTCTGATCACGCCGCGCGATCGCCTCGGCGATACATGCAGCGATAACCTCCATCTCTTGCACCCCCATGCCCCGCGTAGTGACCGCCGGCGTGCCCAGCCGAATCCCGCTGGGAGCGCGCGCGGAAAGGGGGTCGAACGGGATCTTGTTTTTATTCACCACGATCCCCACCCGGCTTAGCGCATCCTCGGCTTGCTGCCCGTTCACGCCTTGAGGTGTCACATCCACCAACAGCAAATGATTGTCGGTGCCGCCGCTGACCAAACGAAAACCTTGCCGCCGCAACGCTTCGGCCAAGGCTTGCGCATTGCACGCCACTTGCCGTTGGTAACGCCGAAAATCCTCGGAGGCGGCCAAATGAAAGCAGACGGCCTTGGCCCCCACAACGTGCATCAGCGGCCCTCCCTGACAGCCTGGAAATACCTGTTTATCCACCGCGCGCGCCCACTCTTGCTTGCACAAAATCAATCCACCGCGCGGCCCCCGCAATGTTTTGTGCGTGGTGGTGGTCACCACGTCGGCGTGGGGCACGGGCGAAGGGTGCGTGCCGGCGGCAACCAACCCGGCGATGTGCGCCATATCCACCAACAGCTTGGCTTGCACCGCGCGCGCGATTTGTGCAAAGCGGGCAAAGTCGATAACACGGGGATAGGCCGACGCGCCCGCCACAATCAGCTTGGGCATGTGTTGCCGCGCCAAACGTTCCACCTCGTCGTAGTCAATGCATTCCGTGTCGCGCCGCACGCCGTAAGGCACAACGTGGAACAACCGACCCGAGAAGTTGACCTTGGCCCCGTGAGTCAGATGGCCGCCGTGATCCAAGCGCATGGCCAACATCGTGTCGCCGGGGTCGATCAGGGCTAGGTAAGCGGCCAAGTTGGCGCTGGAACCCGAGTGAGGTTGCACGTTGGCGTGGGACGCGTCAAACAACGTTTTAGCCCGCTGTATCGCCAAGTTCTCAAGAACATCATGTTCGGCACAACCCCCGTAGTAGCGTTTGCCCGGGTACCCCTCGGCATATTTGTTGGTGAGAATGCTGCCGGTAGCCTGCATCACCGCCGGATCCGTAAAATTCTCACTGGCAATCAGTTCAACATCACCGCTCTGGCGCGCCAGCTCTCGTTCGATTAACCGCGCAACGGCCGGGTCCGCCGCGTGAAGTTCTCGCATGCCTCACCTCCAATTCCTCGATTGCCGAAGATCGTACCATCCCTTGAAAACGTCTTTCTTCTCCAGAATCTCTCCCTTAAGACATTTCCTAGTCGTAGAGACGCGATTAATCGCGTCTCTAAAATGACGAGGGTGCCGCCCCAAAGGGCGAGCGGAGCCACGCACCCGTGGGCGAAACGGCGGGATTGCGGGCGTGCTGGCAACAAAGCCACTGGGCTTGGTGGTCGGCCGTGCTCAGCAACAAGGTATGCATTACGTCATGGTCACCTTGGCGCGCCACCCCCGGCAGCAAACCGCCGCTGTTCACGCCCGTGGCGGCGAACACCGCCTCTTGGCGAACCAAATCCTCAAGCCGTAGCGTGCGCGTGGGGTCCTCCAGCCCCGTCAAGCGGCTACAGCGTTGCCGCTGCGCGTCATTTTTGGGTAACAATCGTGCTTGCATGTCTCCACCCAAACACTTAAGAGCACACGCGGCCAACACACCCTCGGGAGCTCCGCCGCTGCCCAACACCATGTGAATCCCCGAGCCGCTCACGCATGCGAGAATGGCCGCGGCCACGTCACCGTCGGCAATCAACCTAACGCGGGCGCCCGCGCCGCGAACGCGCGCAATGAGATCGTCATGCCGCTCTCGCTCCAGAATCGCCACGGTTAATGCCGACGGTGGCTGTCCCAGTCGCTTGGCTAAACACGTGACGTTTTCCTCGGGCGACTGATCCAACGCCACCGTGCCCTTGCCGCCGGGGCCCACCATAACCTTGTCCATGTACACATCGGGCGCGTGCAACAGCGTGCCCGCGGGGGCCAACGCGATGAGCGTGAGAGCACCCGCGGCGTCGTTAGCGCATAGCCCCGTGCCCTCCAAGGGATCCACGGCGATATCCACCGACGGCGCTTCGGGTCCGCCATGCCCAATCTTTTCGCCGATGAACAACATGGGGGCTTGGTCTCGCTCCCCTTCGCCAATCACCACGCGCCCTTGCAGCGGCGCTTGGCTCAACGTGGCGCGCATCGCCTTGACGGCCGCCGCATCGGCGTTTTTCTGCTCTCCCTTGCCAATCCACTCCGATGACGCCAGTGCCGCCTGTTGTGCCGCGCGCACCGCCGCGTGTGTAACGGATAAATGCATGGTCCATACCTCCTTTGCTTGCCACGCCCCTTGCCTCTAGCGGCGTTTCAATTCCCCCGGAGGCTTTTTGAGAAAAAGCAAAAGGGGACGGAGTCCCCCGCTCGCGGTCTCCCATCGGGCATAACGCTTTACAGACGCCAAGCAATTCCCAGCGCGAGCTCGACGGCCAGTTCAAACTGGTTAGCGGTTTGGGCAAACGCCACGCTGGGTTCCACCGCCACGGCAAAACCAATAGCCAGGTCGTGCAGCACAAAATAGTCAAAGCCGATGGCCGGCCGCACCCCCAGGTTGGTGTGCAATTCATGTTCCGCCGTCAGCGGCGCGAGAAAAGCCAACGTCACACCCGTTTCTACGTAGGGCACAAAGGGCATCTCCCAGTAGGCAAACCGGTATTTGACGCCTCCCAACAGGGCCGTGTCGATAAACCCCGAAGCAAAATTCGGGTGCACACCCATCGTCACCCCAAAGTAACGGTCAACGGCATACTCCGCGTCCACACCCAACAGCATGCCCGAGGAAGGGGACTCGGAACCTTCCGTTTGACCGCGAACAACATTGACACTCCAACCGGCGATAGGCCGCAGCAGCCAGTCACCGGCGGCAAAACTGTAGGCCTGAGCCGACTGACCGACCAAAACAATTAGCAGGGCCAACGCCGCCGCCGTGGAACGAAGTTCGCGAACCATGCTGTTCTCCTTGTTAGATTCCCATCGTACCCCCCGCGGGGGTTTGCTTGCCACACCCTTCTCGATCCAACTGGCAGGGCTCCCTTTAGTCAATCTAGTGGATTCCCCGCCGCTCGCGGCGGGGTCACCTTATACCAATCCCCGAAAATAGGTTTACAAAATCGACAACCCCCTTGCGCTCGCCGTTCCCATCTTTTCTGGATCCCTGCTTTCGCAGGGATGACAGGAAGGAGTTGTTATTTCTGCGGATTGGTATTATTCGGCAAGGTCGGGGATTCATTCCCCGACCGCGCAGCCGAGGTCCCCAAAAAGTATTGAGCGAAGCGAAAACTTTTTGGGGTTGAATGTGCCCGCGTGTGTCATAGTA
>JBCCEG010000080.1:0-6784 GCA_039030455.1 Myxococcota bacterium
AGCATCCCAGTGGAGGTTCGTTTGTGACCTTCTACACGCACTACGAGATGGAGTTTAGCATGCAGCATTCTAGTCGCGCGTGTGAAGCCCACTCGAGGAGCCTTTTCTCTAGCATTCGTCTAGGATCGTTAGCTAGAAAAGACTCCACGCAGAGACCGCCATGGAGGTCTCCAACAAGTGCCCACAACGACAAAGGACACGTACTCCAGAGCGATTGACTAGGGTCGTGATACCTTCTAGGTTCCCGATCTGTAGTCCACGCGTAGGATGGGAGTGATCTCGTCGTCTGCCCGGCGCCCGCAAACGCAAATGGAGCCATAGCTGCCTCACATTGTTTGCAAAGCGACGGACAGCGACGAGGCCTTTGTGTGTTGTGTCACGTTGTCGACTTTGCTGAGTGACTCCACGTAGCCAGACCCACAGCACGCACCTTTGCAAACCGACCGATCGACCATGCGCCATAAGTTCCATGCAGAGGCGGACGCTGCCCAGGACAACCTTTGCGTGTTGTGCAATGTTGATCAGGCCCAGTGCCTCTGCAACAAGCCCAACGCACGTAAGGATCCGCCCCCCCGCGACGGTACAGAGCATACGGATCTACGTTCCCCCCACCGGAAGCGGCAGCAGCAGGACCCCGAGGAAAAGGACGGGGAAAACGATAGCCCTACCTCCGTAACGACCGAACCCAAGGAACCCAAGGACACCTCTTGCGAGGGGGCTACGTTGGCGCCCTCGGAAGCATTGCGCGCGCTGCCCAACCACACGGCGGAGGCGGTCATCCGCTGGCGCGCCATCCAGGAAGAAAAAACAGGCGCGCTCAGTCCAGTGGTGCAGGCGGCACTGACACCCAACCTTTCCCCTCAACGACTGTGGCTGTTGGCAACGGAATTGGCGGAGCAGACGGAGGCGCTCCATCTGGTGTTTATGCAGCAAGGGCATACCGACATCCAGCTGGCCCACCATGTCGCCCCCGTCGATCAAGTTAATCTTCTACGGCGGGAACAACAGGATCTGGCCGCATCCCCCCCGGATTTGGATGTGGAGGGCCGCTTGTTCGGCGGCTGTCTGGGTTGGGACCTCGCGGAAGGCCACGGCGTGTTACTGGATGTCAGCGACCCTGTCCGCATGACCAGCATCAAACCGCCGTCACTTACAGCGTTCCGCAACTGTCTCCCCGGAACTTGGTTGGATCGGGGATATCACAAGGCTCAGGACATCCGACGGATGTTCCCAGTTCCGGCAGCGATTGCTCTCACCCTCCTCACCATGCCTCAGGGACAGCGCCACCCGCGCCAATGGTTTGAAACCATCACGACCATTGCGGCCAGGCTACCCAAGGGCCCAGGTTTGGATTATGCAAACTCCTTGCTCCTGTGGATTCGCTGCGCCACCATGGGTTCCGGACACTCGAGCGCACTGGCAATAAACGCGGCGACCGTGGCATCTACCGACAATGAGGCGTTCGATCGATGGTTAGAGGTCCACCATCAAACATTTCTGGGAGCCGACCGGGACCTCGACGACAAGCAAGCAGCTGCGTCGGACACACACGAAGCGGCCCCCTCTGACACACGAGAGGCAACGAACAACAATCCAGCCTCCAACACACAGGGGCCCACCACACAGCGTGGGCTGTCGAGTCTTCTCGGCGGGTTTGCGAGCAAAATCACGACCCCGACACAAGGTGGGCAGCGGTCGCCCCAAAGCACTGAGGCGGCCGCCCAACAGACCATGACACAGAATGGTGCGAACACTTCCAACTTCGGCTGGGGGACTCAGACACAATTGGGGCAACCACAGGCGTCGGCACAGCGACAATCATCCGGGCCAGGCCTGCCCGAAACCTCGACGCTCCCGACACAATGGGGACAGCAACCACCACAGCCCCAGCCGCCTGGGGGGCCAACACTGGACGCGTTGCTGGCCCTCCTGCAACAGGCGACCGCTCAAAATACCGCTTGGCAACAGGCATCCCTCGCAACCAGGAACACAGGCGCCGCCGCCGGCGCTCCAACGCTTTCCCAGGGTGGCACCCGTTTGCCGGAATCGGTCGAGGCAAAAATCTGCGCCATCGCCGGATTGCAATGGGCAAATCGCGCAGTTTTGCCCAAGATATGGCATGATATACAGGCGCTTCCGAAGGCGATGCGGCCGGAGAACATGGAAGCCTTCATCCGCAGCACCCTCCGGAATGATTCGGAGTCAACCCACTTGGCCGTCGCTCGTCGTTTCCGCAACCGCATTTTCGCTCGTGATTTGACGCAACACGATTTCCGCCTACAGGTCCGGGATGGAAAACCGCAGCTGGGCTTCTCTCTATTGGCGTTCTCCCCCATCCCCGAAGGAGAGCAGCTCCGCGAAAATGATGAGGTCAACGCGTTGGCATATGCTACTACGAGATCCCCCGCAGACCTCCGAAATGCGCGCGCCAAATCTCGCCCACTACCTACGACGGTCGAAGAATTAGCCAACTTGTGCACGGCTACAGCCGTCCTGGCGAAGCATTTGTTCACCCCAAATTGCCAGTTGTATATCCAATTGAGGACTTTGGCGTCTACACTCATTGTGGACTACCCGGCCCAACATGATGTCCGGCGTCAGGTGGCCGCGATCACGGGCCGCACGCTGCTGGCCATGGAGCGGTTTTTCGACGATGCGCCACTGGAGGAACCATATCGAATGGGGGCGACGGCGTCGTGTTTCATTGATGATATTTCCCGCTCCCTCCGGAGCGGGATGCAGCTCGATACAACAATCCTCCCGGCCATGTTTGTCCTGGAGGCCAACGCAACCGGCCCAGCTCCTCGGGCCCTCTTTCAAGATCGTCGCTCTCCGCCCTCCCCTGCCACGGCCGCAACTACCTCGCCACCACCCTCGACACACCGCAATGCCTCACGTGGGGGGCGCCACCACAACCCCGCCGAACCTGAGGTCCACCGTGTGAACACCACTTGGCATCCGGAGCTCAAGGCGGCCCTTAGCACTATTAGGGAAAAGCGGTTCACGCTCTCACGACTCGCAAAGAACGCCGGGCTACGCCGTGGCGTCACTGAATTGTCGGGCATGGGCACCGATATCACCCCGGATATGTGCTTGCGTTTCCAGGTTTTTGGCCAATGCAGTGACCGTTTTTGTACCAAGGAGCATCCGGGGCAGTTCACCCCACAGCAGGCGACCGTCGAGGCGTGGCTCGCCGCACTCAACGCAGGCATCGAAAAATTCGCCTGACGGTGTGGGGGGGACGTTTCCGGTATGGACCGTTTTCGTCCCCCACCACCGCCACCGCCGAAGCCGCGTCCTCCAAATACATCCCAACGATCCTCACACACTCACCCGCCACCCCAACACTCCCATCATCCTCCACCTTCCCTCACCCGCGCAACGCACATTGCCCCTACCACCGCACTTTCGAAACCACCCATCCTCCAAGACCTCCAGAGTAAGTATATGTCCCCTCACCCACGACCACCCTCACTCATGCGACCATCTGGCCCCGCCCTACACCACCCCGCCGCGCCCATGCTCCTCCGATGGGCAACTCACGGCTGCGAGGTTGAGTGTGGCACCCCCTGGCCGATCGACCGCCTCCGACAAGCGGTCCATCGGGGCAATCATCCAACGGCCCAAACCCCGGCAGCCGCCGCTGCACTCCGCGAAGAAACGATGGCAAAAGTAAGGGAGGGCTTCGGCTACGTTCTCAATTGGGCAGCCATCGAGCATGATCCGCCGACGGAACTCAAAGTCTCCCCCCTGGGGGCGATCCCCCACAAATCACGAGCGTACCGGGCCATTCTAGATCTGTCGTTTGTCCCTCGAGAGCTGGCCGATCAAGCATCCTCTGTCAACGCCGCCACTACTTGGCTAGCCCCACAACAGGCTATGGACCAAATCGGTTTCGTCTTGCCTCGCATCATCTACCACCTTGCGGACGCACCGCGGGCAGCGGGGCCGGTTTCGTTTGTCAAATTTGACATCAAGGATGGGTACTGGCGCGTCATGGTTGAGCCTGACCGCGCCGTCAATTTTGCGTTCGTTATCCCGCGTACGGACGACAACCAACCAGTCGAATTGTTTGTGCCCTACGCACTGCAAATGGGCTGGCGCGAATCCGTCCCCTACTTTTGCGCCGTTTCGGAAACGGGACGGGATGTCGCACAGGAATTGGTATCGAAGGCCGCCTCCCTCCCCGCCCATCGCTTTGAATCAGCCACGCTCCCGCCTTCAACAACCAACCCGCCCTCGCCGTCGCCAGGGTGGCACACGACGTTCCCGTGGCACATCGAGGTTTACCTCGATGACTATGTTGGGTTGGCACAGACGACAAACACTGCCCACCTTCGCCTGCTGTCGCGCGCCATCCTGACGGCAATTCATTCGGTGTTTCCCCCGCCCGACGTCACCGGCCACAGCGGCGAAGACCCTGTCTCCCAGAAGAAGCTCGCCACCGAAGGCGTGTGGCATACCACAAAGGAGGTTCTTGGCTGGGATATGGACGGTGCCAACCGTACCATTGCACTCCCCCAACCTAAAATAGACAAACTGCTCACGACGCTCAAACACCTCCGGCGCGCTCCTTCAGTACGACGCAAGGATCTGGAGTCCCTTCGCGGCAAGCTCCAGCACGCGGCCTTCGGATGTCCCGAAGGTCGGGCGTTCCTCATCGCTTTCCATGTCACCCTAGCCTCTTCCCCGACGAAACGCACATTGCCCGTCACGCCGTACCTCAAAGAAGCGGCGACAGATTGGATGGCGTTGCTGCGCGCGATGCAAAACCGTTCGATCCCAGTCGAACAGCTTGTCGTCCGCCCTGTCCAGTTTGTGGGTTTTTGCGACGCATCCGGTACCGGCGCCGGGGGCGTCTGGTTCAGCATGATCGACGAGCCTGCATTCCCGCCCATGGTTTGGAGGGCCGCGTTCCCCGAAGACATCACGGACAGCATCCGCTCCACAGCCCGTCCGAACGGCACGGTCACAAATTCGGATTTGGAAATGGCGGGGGTCCTCCTGGCATTTCTCGTCCTCGAGTGTATGGTCGATCTCCGCCATCGACACATTGCCATTTGGTGCGACAACACGCCAACGGTGGCATGGACAAAGCGACTCACGGCCAACCGGTCACGGGTGGCCGCCCGCCTTCTCCGTGCGCTTGCCTATCGGATGTTTGCAACGGGAGCATCGCCGTTCCACTCCCTCTCGATAGCTGGCGTCGACAACGCCATCGCCGACATCCCTTCGCGCAGTTTCCGCCAACGGGCTTCGGACGGCAAAGTGTTTGATTGGTCCACGCAAAAACTGATCTCACATTTTAATGCCGTTTTTCCCCTCCCACAGATGCACTCCTGGCGAGAGTTCCACTTGAACGCAAGCCTGCGATCCAAAGTTTATTCGGAACTGCGGACGACCGCATCCAGAAGGGCGTCGTGGACTCAAATCACAAAGATAGGAAGCGTTACTGGCGCCTCTGGTCCGTCTTCGTCGTGGAAAACTTCGGAATGTCACCCTGGCTCAATTCCACTCCTATTCCCGAGGCCATTCAACTCCTCTGCCTTTTTGCAGAACGGGTTCGGACGGGAGCCTATTCCACGCAACGTGAACGCATCAGTGCGACAACAGTTGCTGTCGCGCTTCGTGCCATCGGCCAGACCCACCAAATGGTTGGCCTCCCCAATCCAACACTCCAATCCACCGACAAGTACCACTTCCGCCTCGAACGCTTCCTCAAAGCGTGTCGACGAGGGGACCCACCGGCAAAACAACAATTAGCCGTGGGTATCGAAGTCATCGAGCACATCCTCCTGTGCAGCTACCTGTCCCCGACCCCCAAGAAGCGCGCCATTGCCGATCTCATCGTGATCGCGTTTTTCTTCCTATTGCGCGTTGGCGAATATACACATACAGCCGCCAACAACCGCCGCACCCAACAATTCCGTCTCTGCGACATCGTCTTTCGCAGGGCTCATGTGATCATGGCCCACCACCACTCTGAAGCTACGCTCAGCAACGCTGACAGTGCCTCCCTCCACATTTCCGACCAGAAGAACGGAGCGAAAGGCCAGATAGTTGGGCAAGATGCGACCCGCCAGATCGTATGTCCCATAAAAGCCCTGGCGCGGCGCGTACACAACATCGTCGCCCACGGAGGCTCTCCTACCACCATCCTCGGCACGTATTGGGGCCGGGGCAACACGTGGCGCACTATTCGACCTCCCGACATCAACGCTACAATCAAGCAAGCCGTCGTCACTCTGAAGCTCGAGAGCCGCGGCATCACACCAGACCTAGTTTCTAGCCACTCCCTTCGCGCGGGCGGCGCCATGGCCCTTCACCTCAGCGGCGCCTCGGCCGATACGATCAAGAAGCAGGGCCGCTGGTCGGGGGACACATATCAGCAATACATCCACAACCAGCTGTCCGCCTTCCAGACTGGCCTCTCGTCCAAGATGCTGAAACCGCACCACTCCTTCCACCTCGGTCTCCCCACAACAACCCGTAGTATCTAGGGTAACCTAGCAGTCCACCGTTTCTTCGTCACGCGACACCGGTTTTCCCTGCACAGTTCGGCACCAACCCTCACCATGACGGGGTTGCCACTGTCTTTCTTTTCTTCTTCTGACCATCTTGCGCCGTCGTGCTCCGGAGCCGATCCCCTGGCACAGGTATCGGTGGAGCGCACGACGCGCGACCGTCAGTCCATGGGCGGCCTAGGATCCATAGGGTTTTGACGGACAAATGGAAAGATCGTTGGAAAGAAATGCAGAAGATCATGCAGGTAGGCCTATGAAAC
>JBCCEG010000081.1:0-6773 GCA_039030455.1 Myxococcota bacterium
GCGCCCGAGTGCAGCACGACCGGCCAGAGAAACGGCAAAATTCCCGCGTTTTGCGCCAACTCCGCCGTGATGGCGCGGGTGTTGTATTGCAACACACGCCACGGCGTCATGCGTTTGGCGCCGCTCTCGTGCTCCAACGGCAGGATGGCATAACCGTTACCGGACCGCAGCGGGGCGCGAAAGACAACGTCGGCGATCAACTTCTGGTGGGGATCCACGAACTCCGACGGGACTGGTTTTAGCTGACTCGTATCAATGAGTTCCCGCGCTTCGGCGGTGAGAACCCACTCGAAAAAATTGATGTAGGCCTGCTCGTGCTGCATGACCGCTTTCACAAGCTGGTCATGGGATTGGACATGGAAAGCCATCGCGATAACTCCCTTGGGAATAACCCTCACCCGCCCACGCGTTCCGCCATAGAAACGAAGACACGCTAAACGCCCATGGCATGGTAACCGGCATCCACATGCAGCACTTCGCCCGTCACGCCGCTTGCCAAGGGCGAGCACAAAAACAGCACGGAGTCGGCCACCTCTCGCGCGGTGATGGGGCGCCGCAGGGGCGAACGCGACGCGGCTTGTTCAATCATCTGCTCGATGTCGCCGATAGCGCGCGCCGCGCGCGATGGATAAGTTCCCGCGCTCACTACGTTCACCCGATGTCCCGCCTTGCCCAGCTCCCACGCCAACATGCGCGCATCGCACTCAAGCGCCGCCTTGGCCGACGCCATGCCGCCGCCGTAATGGGGCACCGCCCGCCGTGCCGCCAGATACGACAGCGCGACCACGGCCGCCCGTCTGTTTTCCATCAACGGCAGCAACGCCCGGCACAAGCCCACCAACGAGTAGCTGCTCACGTTCACCGCCGTGAGATATCCTTGGCGACTCACGTGCAGATGGGACTGCTTGATCTCGGGCGAAAACGCCACCGCGTGCACCACGATATCGACGCCGCGACCGTTCTCTCCCAAGCCTGCCTCGCGCAATCGCGCCACCATGCCCGCGATGCTGGGATCCGCGCAGTCACGATAGCCTTTTTGCTCCATCACGGGGGCCGGAATGTCCGCCTTGGTGTCGTAAGCGACGTCACAGTGGATGACGATCCGGGGCGCGAACTCCGTTTTCGCAACGGGCAGCAAGCGACTCTCGGCGTACTGCTCCCCTTGCAAGAATCGTTGGACGATGGAGACCACGCGGGGGTGACAAGCAAGAATCACTTCCGCGCCCGAGTCCGCCAGCGACTTAGCGATAGACCAGGCAAAGCCAACATTGTCGGCCACACCCGTGACAAGAGCTGTCTTCTTGCGCAAATCGATGGATGTCATGGTTGATTCCCACTGTAAGCCAGGGCATTTCGCCCGCGCAACAGCCATCCTTGTTTTTGTTTGCGCCGAGGCGTCGGCCGCGCGAGACGATCCCCAAACACGCGCGCGGTTGTCCTGGCTGCTGCCCACCGTGCGTGTCACAGTCACATTCAGCGCTGATTGGCATCGCGGCGCCAAAGCGGCAAGCCGCCCCGGGCTAACCGTGTTTCCCCCCGGCGATGTCACCGCCGAGGGGGATGACGAAGAGCCGTGGCCGCCGCTGCCCGTGGACGAAGAAACGGGAGAGGTATTGGAGGAAATCCCGCCCGACAACGGCCGCCGGTGGCAACGAGGGCACAATGTCTCTGTCGGCCTGTGGTGGCAACTGGACGAATGGTTGAACGGTCAACGCGGCCACACAGCCCGACAATTGCACAAGAAAAGACTAGCAACACGATTGCACGCGGGGCATGAACGCTTGGCACTCGCCAACGCGACGGGGACCTGTCGGGCCACACCCATGTCAAAACAACTGGACTGTCTAGCGCGTCGGGCCGCCGCCAAGTCGCTGCTGCAGCGTCGGCAAACTTTTGACGCCAAAAAAGGCTTGGAGGGATCGGGGTTATGAAAACGGGCGCTAAAGAAGTAGAGGCGCGATTAATCGCGTTTTCTTTTCTCTGTCATCCTGACGAACGAAGTGAGGAAGGATCTCACCATGCTTCGACAGGTGGAGAGATCCTTCGCTCGCTGCCGGATGACAAAACAAGCGCTCAGAGCGACAACACGTGTCGCTTCGCTCGTCAGGATGACAGATGGAGGCTTCTCGTTTTCCGAACCATGACTGCCGTGTTGCTAAGCAGCGTGGCGTTGGCGGCAGCCCCGCCCACCTTTTCACCAGACACCGCATCCTTGGAGCGGATGATGCTGGAGTTTAAGGGCGAACCCACCATCCAACAGGTGCATGAACGGGTGATTGCGGCCACGCACACGCGAACGGAGCGTATGCGTGCTTGGGAGTCGCGCGTGCGCAACGCGCCGTGGCTCCCCAAGTTGGGCGTGCGTTTCGGCCAAGACAAAGACGCGGATCGATCGCTAGAGCAGGAAGTGGGCGACCCCGACAAAACCAAAACCTCTAGTTCCAACGAGTGGAAATGGAGTATTCAAACGGATTGGCATCTGAATCAATTGGTGTTCAGTCCCGACGAGCTGAAGGTGGCGCAAACGTCGGCGAACCTGTGGGAGTTACGGCAAAAGGCGCTCAAGCAAGTGACCGAAGCCTACTTTGCCCGCCGCAAGCTGCAACTTCGACTGCTGTTAGATCCCCCACTTGACGCGCAAGAGCGCTTGGACCACCACATGCGGATTGCCGCGCTCGCCACGGAGATAGACCGTCTGACCGATAGGTGGTTTTCGGCGGCGCTGTCGAACCAAACACGCGGATGAGCCTTTTTTCCGATGAAAAACCGGCGGCATGGTTCAAAATGGATTCCCGCTTTCGCGGGAATGACAAAAAAAGCGCACGTTATTTTGTTGAAACAGTGTTTTAACCCACTTGTGAGGCGGGTCTCCCCACTTTTTCATTACCGCGAAAGCGAGAATCCAGACCAAACAAAGACTTCAAAGAAAACGCAACGGTATGTGTTTGTGCTTACATGGATCACCCTGGCCGCGCCCGCCTGCCACAAGGAATTGCAACCCGATCACACGCCGCTACGGTTGGTCCAAGTTTCGCCGCCGGGGTTTGTCGTGGGGGCGGAAAGCCCCATCAAACTCACCTTTTCCGAAGCCGTCGATCCCGAGTCCGTTCTTCCCGAACATGCCGCCCTGGTAAAACAAGAAGACTTCACCCCCGAGTTCGCCAAGGACTTCGCCAACGTCAAACTCAGCGAACAACACGAGAAGAAACGCATTCCCGCCGCCGTCGTCTTGTCCGATGAAACGACACTCGTCATCACGCCGCGCAAGCCGCTAGCGGGCGGCACGGCGTACCGTCTGATGCTGTCGGCACGGCTGCGCGATCGATCGGGTAACCCATTGGTGGGCGGCGACGGCGTCAAGGTGGATCGGAGCATCCTTTTCCGCACGCGACCCGAACGTCCCCGATTGACACAACACGACCTGTACGGCACGGACGGTCCCGCTATTTACCCCAACCGCTCGACATTCCAGCTGACGTTTTCTCAACCCCTTGCCCCAATCCCCGACAACGGCGCTGTTTTGTTGCTGCGAGACGAACACGATGAGAGCGATCGCATTGATCTGTTCCAACAAAGCACCGATCGGAAACAGCTCACCGTTCTGCTGGGAAACCTCGGCGGCGGCTGCGCGCGCCTGCAACCGGCGGCATCGTACCAATTGGTGCTGACCGACAAGTTGACCGGTGACGACGGCACGGCCATGGAGGAACACAGTATCCCGTTCCGCACAGCCGAACAATGCGATCCGACGGAGCACAAAGTCCTTGAACCGGCCGCTGCCGTGGCCGGAGAAACAACTGCTGTTATCACGCTGACCACCAACAAGCCCGGCACGAGTCAAGTGTGGTTCGGCCTTGTCGGAGAGCGGTTCGACTGCCTTGGCAACCCGTGCCCGGTGACCGGCAAACCGCCCAAGCAACGGCAGGTGAAAAGCGAGGAAAAGGACCAACCGCCCACGGTGCAATACGTGCACAAGGTGGAGCTAGACAAGCTGGAAGTGGGCAACACCTATCAATTCGTCATCGCCGCCACCGACGCCGGCGGTGCCGCGGCGCGGGATTACGGCGTGTTCGTCACCGAGCCCCTGCCCGACGTGGCGATCAACGAAGTCATGATCAATCCCAAGGTAGAAGAGGGCGGCGTGGAGTGGGAAGCGGAATACGTGGAACTGTTCAACCATGGCGGCGCGGCCGTGGACCTGACGGACTACGCGTTGGCCATTCGCGACGCGGAAGGCGAAACGGTCCGGACCTGCCCCGTCCCTTCGATGTTGAACCCCTTACAACCAAGCAGCTATCTGGTGCTGGCGGGCACGCGGTTCGACCGCACCCGCTACCCGGGGCTGGGGCCGTGGCAGGTGCACTTGATGAAAGGATCGCAGGTGTGCGGCACGCTGAGCAACGCGGGCATGCAAACCATTGCCCTGATTGACCCCAAAGGGCGCACGGTGTCTTCTTACGGCGGCCACCGGGTGGATCCGGTGGAGGGGAAAAGCATCGAACGCGTCCAACCCGATGCGCCCGACGAACCCAACAATTTCTGTCTGTCGCCCGATCCCACCGGCGTCACGCCGGGCCGCGCCAACGCGGTCAAACAGGAAAACTGCGAGCAGGAGAAGTAAAAAACCAAATCCTCGAAGTAAGGAATTCACTCCCCTATTGACAAGCCTTAAAAACATGCCATATTGAAAGAAAAAAATAGGAGAAAAAACCATGCACCTAAAGGAACAAAATAAGTCCGTGAGCTATTTTCTCAATGTCAACGTCCTGGCGGAATTGAGAAGGTACCAGTCCAACGCCAAGATCGGCGCGCGGCCGAGTCGGTTGCCAAAAACACCAGAAAACGCGCACAGACGAGGTGAAGAAATCAGTCCCTTGACAGGGGCGGAAAAGTGTGTCATTGTAAGAGAAGAAGGAAGAGGAAAGGCCATGCACCCATGGAAACACAACAAAGCGGCAACGCACTCGCGCCAAACGGCGCGTCTCAAACAGCGCGAGCCCTCGCTGGTTGACGTTATGCGCAACTCTCCCTTATTCGGTGTCGAGCTCAATCTCGAGCGTGACCGATCCCCGGCCCGCGACATCAAGCTATGAGTTTTCTCGTCGATACCAACATCCTCTCCGAGCTGATCAAGCCGGAGGCGAATGTACGGGTGCTTGCCTGGATCGGCCAAACGCCGCGAGAGAAGCTTTACGTCAGCGTCATATCGCTGGGGGAAATTCGCAAGGGCATCGCCATGTTGCCTCCCTCGTTTCGCAAAAAACGGTTCACCGCCTGGCTCGAACAAGTTCTTTTGCCTTGGTTCCAGCAGCGGATTCTCCCTGTTGACTTTTCCGTCGCCCAGCGGTGGGGCTGCCTGTTGGCACGGTGTCCCCGAACCCTCCCCGCCGTCGATATGCTGCTCGCGGCAACGGCGCTGCGCCACGGCCTGTGCGTGGCTAGCCGCAACACCAGGGATTTTCACGACGTTCCCGACCTGCCCCTCGTAAACCCGTGGAGCTCGGACAACCCCTAGCAGCTAGCGTTCCTTGGCCGATCCCTTGGCGACAGGCGCCAAAAACAACACCAACATGTCGCCGTAGCAACGCTCCCGCACGATGCGATAACGCTCCGGTAGTCGGGGTCGCCTCGATCGATGGCACCGAAAAATGATCAACCCGTCTTCCGCCAATAACCTTGGCAAGCGCTCCCACAAAACCTCAGGCAGCTCCACGGGGTAAGGCGGGTCTAAAAAAACCAAGCCAAAACACTTCTGCTCGTCGGACTGACACATTGCATCGACCACATAACGAATCGCGTCGCCTCGAAACAGAGTGCAAAGCTCCGCCACGTCCAAATCGGCGACGTTGCGCTCCAAACAGGCGAGCGTCGGGGCGTCCCGCTCCACGAATGTGACCGATCGAGCACCGCGAGAAAGTGCTTCTAGCCCGCTGCTGCCGCTGCCGGCGAATAGATCAAGAACACGAGAGTTCTCGGCACGCCCGTGCAACGCGGAAAAAATAGCTTCGCGTACTTTCGTGGTCAGCGGCCGCACCAATCCCCGCGCGGCCGCGGCCGGCACGGCGATCCACCTGCCGCGCAAACGACCGGCGACAATCCGCAACCGGCCACTACGTGGCTTTGTTTTTTTTAGTGGAAGTTTTTTTGTTTTCCACACCCCCTCGTCTCTCGGAGTGTTTCGATTCCACCGGAGGGTTTTGGAGCAAAGGGACGCAGTCCCCGCCCTGCGCGAGTTTGCTGTCTTAAGCGTCATGGGAAATAAGTTTTCTTTTTGTCCTTCCCGCAACCCCCATTTTGTCATCCCCGCCTCCGCGAGGGCAGTCTCCAGCGGGGATCCAGGCGGTATAGTGAGTACTTCCCGTGCCGTGAAATGACAAAGGAAAATGATCGAGCGTTGTGGTCTAGACCACCGTTTTCACGGGGGCGACAGATTTGTGCCCAAAGTTCAGACAGTGGCCGGGAATCCATCTTGTGACATTCCGTTGATCTTCCAGCGAAAAAACACCGCAACGGACTTTTTACAAGGCCCGGCAACGGGTACACTGAAGGGGAATCCAGGGTCTGGCAAGTTTGGAGCAATGTCGCGATGAAAAGCATGAGCGTCAGTTTACATCCCTCCACCGTCGCCGTGGTGAGCTGCTCGCCCGATGAGATAACAGTACAGGAATAAATAGTCCATCAGGTTTCCCTGTAACAGACACTGATGGCATCATTAGTTTTTTTGGCTCTGATCGCGGCGACAGACTCGCTTAATGTGGCCCTTTCTACCACAC
>JBCCEG010000082.1:0-6763 GCA_039030455.1 Myxococcota bacterium
AGCCAGTGGTCGCCGTGCACAAGCAGCGCGAACGTGGTGACAAAAGGCCACGCGACAATCAGCGCGCCAAAGCACCAGGTGGCGCCGTGCTGTCGCAGCAGCGACCAGGTGAACAGCTCTTGGAATGCCAAGAACAACCATAGACACCCCGCGAACATGCGCAGGCCCGTCAACGCCCCGCCAAAACCGTCGTCTAACGAGGGCTCCAGAAAACCGGACAAGCCCAACGCGGCGATGGAAAGAAGAATCAACTTCCAGCTCGGGATGCCGTAGCGCTCCTCGCGCTGCTCGCAACTTGTGTGCACCCAACCAAACGTGGTGACGCGGGTCCACAGGAACCGCAACAGCCCAGCCACCGGCACCACCAGGCAAGCGCGCGCGGCGTGGGTGACCCGCGCGGCAAGGCTCATCCTGGCCACGGTTTGCGCTTGTTGCTCGGCCCGCTTGGTCATCTTGACCTTGGCCATTTGCGCCAGCGGATCGTCGGGGTCAAAATAGATGTTGCCCACATGGTCGAATTGCCGCGCGATGACAAAGGCGATCAGGTTGGCGACCATGGCGGGGATCGTTGAGCTTATAGGAACGTAGTGCTCAATGCCGAGTTTCCAGAGGCCAACAGTCGTCAGCCCTGTTGTGACTGCTACACAGAACGTTCGTGTACTTGAAAAGTACCCGACTATACCTGAGAGTAATGGAACAATGACAACTGGGAGCCAAAGATTAAGAGAAGCTAACGCTAGATCTAGTATGCTTTTGAATATTAGCACACCTAGTATTGCAGATATGCCAAGCAAAAGTGTAACAAATCTTGTTAGTTTTAGTTCCTGATCGCTTGGCAACGATTCTTTGTAAAGCGGCTGCACAACATCATGCACAAATGACACGCCTGCCGCATGCAAATAGGAATCAGCACTCGACATAATGATGGCAAACAAACCGGCAATGCCCAAGCCTTTGTATCCCGTGTCAAGAACTGTATTTACCGCGTAAAGGTAAGTGTGCCTTGGATCCAAGTGAGGCTGAGAAGCCACAACAGCGAAGGCTGTGATTCCTACCAAACAGATTAGAATTGCACGCAAACATCCCGCTGATATCAAAGCATTGTAGGCTTCTTTGACATCGCCGCGAGCCATTAGCAACCTTTGTATATAAGCTGGATCTAAGTTTGGTATTATTAAAACAAAAAAAGTAAATGCATGTTTCAATAAATCCTTGTGTGATAGCAAATGGAAATGACCTGCTGGTGCACCAGCGCATACTGTGTCCCATCCTCCCGCATGATGTAACATACGTGCTGCAATAATTGGTATAATAATAACTAAAACAGAAAACTGAACGATATCGGTTGCTGTCACTGATCGAATGCCACCGAACGACGAATAGATAACGACAATGCCACAGGATATCAAAATTCCACACAGTGATGGCATGTTAAAAAAATATTGAAAAAGATAGCCCATAGCTGCAATTTGAACGCCAGTTGTTGCCACACTTCGAATCGTTCCAGCAATTCCTGTCACCACTCGCCCTGGTGTCCCATAAAACCCTCCCATCATCTCACCAACGGAAAGTTTGCCGGTGAAGTCAAAACGGCCTAAGTGGGGGGCTACGAAAAACGCCACCAGAAACAGCCCTAATACCACTCCTAAATAAGCAAAAAGCCAGATGAGTCCTGTCGCAAAGATCTTTTCGCTCAATCCTATCGTTGATCCGCCGCCAACTTCAGTGGCGAACAACGTCGCCACCAGCACCGGCGTGCCGTAGGTTTTCACGCCCGAAGTGCCGATGACGTAGTCCTGCATGGTTGTGATGCCGCGACCGGCGCGCAGGCCGATGATCAGCGTGATGAGCAGATACGCCGCCACGATGGCGGTGTCGAGCGTGAAGAGGTTTGTCGTGTTCATGCAAGCTCCTTGGAATCAGGATTCACGGGGATTGTCAACTCGGATTTTCGGATGAAGAATTCACGCGACTGTCGGATGGCGCGGATCACCGCGATGAGGATCCGAATCCATCCCGTGAATCCCTGTCAGTAAGGGTTCGCCTCGCGGTATTGCGCCACCGAAAATACCTTGCCCGTATCCACCACCAACAGGTTGGCGCCGTGGCAGAGGAAGTAGGCCTGTTGTCCGCCCGACAGTGTCTCGGTAATGGGATACATGCACTTGAGCCAGTCGATTTCCGGCGTGATTTGTTGTTGATCCGGCCGAGGCAGGCACAGCGCGGCGTCGTGGTTTTTTAGGCTTTGCGCCACATAGTTGGGCGCGCCGCACTTCTGGGCTTGTTCGGCTTCTTTGTCCAGCTGCCGCGCCGTCAGCGCGCGCAGGCCGTAAATCTCTTTGTTGGGTCCGGCCAGCATGAGAGTCCCCGCGGGGTCGAGCAGGTAATGCTCGGAGAAATCCCTTGCGCGCAGGAGCTCGGCGAACCATTTGACAAAGAGCGGGTCCTTAAGCGCGCTGTCGGCCTGCTCGCCCACCTTGGCGAATGTGCCGGTCTCTTGGCAAAAGAACGCGGGAATCGCTTGTTCAATGAGCTTAGAGACTTCTTGCACGGAATGACGGGCATCCTTTTTAACGGAACCATGTAGCTGACCCTTGTTCACCGCCTTGAGCGCGTCTTCATTGGGCAAGTGGCGGCTCCACGTGATGCGGCGGATGGACGACCGACGCACGCGGGCGCAGAATTCCAGGCCGTTTATCTGCCCCTTGCCCATGTCGTAGTCAAGCACAAAGCCGCCCGGCATGTCGAACCGCTTGTCGTTGTAAATCGTACGCACCGGATCCACGGGCGCGTAGTCGGCGTTGGCCAATTCCAACATCTCTTCCGCTCTCAGTTGAAAGCGGCACAGCGCGTACCGCAGCGCGGGCAGGCTTATGCCGCCGGCCAAATCCAGCAAGGACTTGTGCTCGTCATCCACGCAGGGAAACGTGACCGGGTGCATACAGCAAGGCATTTTATCAGGGCTGTTCATAAACGTTCTCCTTCTTGTTTGATCGGCATATCGCCTTGTTTTTCTTATTTGTAGCAATTTTTTGGAATTGTGTCTAGTACCACGGATCACAGGATTTGTACAGGTGGTCGGATATCGAACAGTAAAGACGGTGGTAGAAAAGTCGCGTGCTTTGTCCAAGTTATTCATCAACGCTCGATCATTTTCCCTTGTCATCTCAGGACATGAGAAATACCCACTATATGGCCTGGATCCCCGCTTTCCCTTCCCTGGTCGCGGGGATGACAAAGGGGGGCGTGAAAGTAGCGGAAAGAGCCATTTTCTCGATTTCGGTCGAGTCCTGGACATTTGTGTCCAACGTTCAGGCCTTCGCGGGGGGGTGACAAACCCGCGCGACGCCGGGTTGGGGAGGTCTTTAAAGCAACAGATCCTCGTAGCCCGCGAGATCCTCCAGCACCGTGCCAACCCCGTCCACAACCGCGTGCAAAGGGTTGTCCGCCACGCGCACGGGCAGGCAACACTCCTGGGCAATCAGCTGATCCAACCCCTTGATCTGCGCTCCACCGCCGCACAACACAATGCCCTGATCGATGATATCGGCGGCAAGCTCGGGCGGCGTGCGCTCTAGCACCCCCTTGGTGCAACTGACAAACTGACGGATATGATCCTGCAGCGCGTCTCGCACTTCGGGGCTTGTCACCAGCACGGATCGAGGAACCCCCGACAACAAGTCGCGGCCCTTCACCTCGATTTGCAACTCCTCTTGCAAGGGATAGGCCGAACCCACACGCAGCTTAATGAGTTCGGCCGTCCGCTCGCCAATCAGAACGTTGTGCTGCTTGCGCATGAAGTTGACAATGGCCTGATCCAGCTCATCCCCCGCGATACGCAACGTATCCGACGCCACCAAGCCGTTTAGCGCAATCACCGCTACATCCGTCGTGCCGCCGCCAATGTCGATAATCATGGAACCCCGAGCACTGCGCACCGGCAAACCCGCGCCCACGGCCGCGGCAATGGGCTGCTCAATAAGATGCACCTCGCGCACACCGGCACTCGTGGCCGCCTCGCGCACGGCCTTTTGCTCAATGGAAGTAACCCCGGCGGGCACGGAGATAATCAGACGACTGCGCAACACAAAAGAACGACGAACCGCCTTGCGAATAAAGTGCTTGATCATGGCTTCGGTCACGCTAAAGTCGGCGATCACGCCGTCCTTCATTGGTCGAATCGCCGTGATGTTGCCCGGCGTTCGGCCCAGCATCCGCTTGGCATCGGTGCCCACGGCCAACACTTTTACTTCGTGACCGTCGCGACAAATCGCCACAACGCTAGGCTCGTTGAGAACGACACCCCGACTTCTCATGTGCACAAGCGTGTTGGCGGTGCCAAGGTCAATGGCGATGTCCACGTGGACCATCGCCAACAGTTTTTCCCACATGGGCGCGGTCCTCCAGGCGAGGATTTTGCTTGCAAGCCGTCTGGGCTCGATTGTGGCGGATTTGCTAGACATCGTCAAAACGCGCATCGACCACGCATGCGTCGGCTCCATCTCCATCACGCCTCCCGGCAGTGCCCGCGGACCAACGGTGCAATAGCCGCCGTGCGAGCTGTTGTGCCCTCGCTTCGCCAACCAACGCGATCTGCCGCATCACCCCCCTTGCTTGAGGCGTATTGACACGAGTCAACACCCGTAACAGCGGCTCGGTCTCCACGGCGCCTCCTTGAGCCAGCGCTCTTCGCGCCGCGGGGACAAGCACGTTTGCTCCCACGGGCGCCCTAAGCGCGAGCAACGCGGCGGCGGCCACCCGCACACCTTGATCGACATCCAGCAGGCGCGACGCAACCCTGGCGGCCTCGGCAGCGCTCAACAAATCCCCCTCCACGCGGCGCAACAAAACCAACGCGGCCAGCCGACAATTGGTATTCGCCACATCGACGTCGCGTAGCAATGCCGTCCGTAATGTAGCACGGTTCGCGACATCGGAAAGGTCGCCACGTGACAGCGCCACTAAAATCGCCTCCCTGACCTCCAAAGACAGTGCCTTCACATACAACTCCGCCAAGCGCGGAATGGACCGTGCATGCACGCCCGGACGAAACCCCTCGCTCAACGCAACGGCCGCTGCTTGTTGCACCTCTCTGTCAACATCCGTCAAACCGTCGATGATCGTTGCCATGGCGGCATCATCCTTGCTTGCAATCCGGCCCAGGCACATCAGCGCGCCCGCGCGAATCGAAGGCCGAGAATGACGCGCCAGTTCCACGAACGCCCCGCGCAGGCCCTGCTCCCGCCCCGTTAGGCATGCGGCCAGTGCCCGCAGGCTTAACGCGGCTAGATTGGTATCCCCATTCGTAGAGACGCGATTAATCGCGTCTCTACGAACAGCCGTGTCCCCTGAAGTTCGCGCGGCCGCGTCAACAGCCGTCATTAACAAAGGGAATGTCGCCTGTTCACAGGGTAATTGGCGCAACGCACGCACCATGCTCTCTTGCACCGCGCCGTCGCAATGCCCAAGCAGCAAGGCAAGCACCGGAGCCACTTGCGCATCCAACGCAACAAGTTCCCGCGTCAAATCCAAGGGATCGGCCGCTTGAGAGGAATCCATGGCCTGCCGCGCCAAGGCGCGCACACGCTCACACAGTGCTGCTTGCTCCGCGCTCAAGCTTGTCGCTAGCTGCAGACCGGCCAAAGCCAAGGCCGCGCGACGCGCGACCCATGGATGAGCGTCTCCACGCAAGTGCCGTAGCGGCTCCTTGGCCGGTACCCCGCCGATACAATCCCACAGATGAACCACCAAACCGCGAATAATGTGGCTGGAGTCCCGCTCCAACCGCTTGAGCATCCGGACCGTCTGCTCATCAAACGCATCGCGCCCGTCCACCAACTCGGCGCAAGCCAACAGCATCTGGGCACGCTCGGGTAAAGGAATGCGCTGTCGCGGAACTAAACCCCGCAGCACGCTCAACGCCTCGCGCACGCCGAAGGCGGACAACGCGCGGGCAATTTGCCCCGAGCGCGTGCGTTGCAATGCCTGCAATAAGAGAGGAATCGCCTGATCACGCGCCCGCGACAACAGACCTTGACTCTGTTGCCGCCCCTTGGAGTCGCCGGCGGCAATTCGGTCGATGACCCGCCTCAGTTCAGATAGGGTTTGCCGGACCGTTGCCAAAGCGAGCTATTCCCTCTAGTCAATCCGTGCCGCAGCCCTTAAATTCTACCACACCTCAGCGGCGAATTCCGCGGGGCGCTAATACTGACACATGCCCTGATTACGACCGAATCCGATCACGTTTTTCTCTAGGTCAAACTCCACGTAATAGGCTTCTAGTGGAACATTTTGCCCTAAAATATACAAGGATCCCCCTGCCCGAAAACCGTAGGCACGCTTCCCTTTCTTCATCTCTTTAAAATACACCTGTGGTGGAATGTGGAGTGTAATTGTCTGCTCGCTATCATCGCCTGCACGATATCTACGAGCACCTGCGCTATGACGGGCGGGATTTTCACACATTGGCCGCGGTATGCCCCGAGCTTGCCGATCGGGTTCTGACCGTAAACGGTGTGGCCAAAGCCTATGCGATGACCGGCTGGCGGATCGGCTTTGCCGGTGGACCGGCGCCGCTGATCAAGGCAATGAATAAGCTCCAGTCGCAGATCAGTGGCAATGCCACCTCGGTCAGCCAGGCTGCCGCGACCTTTGCGCTGAACGAAGTGACGACCGAAATCGAGGACATGCGCCAGGCCTTTGAAGCGCGCCGCAATATGCTCTTCATCCCGCTTGCGGAATCGAGACGCGTGGGTCGCAAACG
>JBCCEG010000083.1:0-6722 GCA_039030455.1 Myxococcota bacterium
ATCAACTCGATTCTTGCATCGCCATCGACTCTTTTTTGGGCGCATCGCCGCTGTAGGATCGCCGCGACGCGCCCTCGATTGCCTTGAAGGCGATGTCTTGAACTTGGTTGAAGGAATTGTTGACCTTGTCACTGAGTTGTTGGATGAGTTTTTCTTGCGAGGCTATTTTGCTTTCGAGCGCTTCGATCTTTTGGGCGCTGAGTCGCTCTTGGGCTTGTCGTTCGCTGACCAACAAATCGAATTTGAATTTGTGCTCACGTTCCAGAAGCTGGGTGACTTCTTCCTTAGCCTGTTTGACAGCCTTTTCCAGTTGCCGAGGAAATTGTGCTGCTTGCTCCCTTAAGTCGGACAACTCCGTCTCCGATTCCTTGAGTAATGCCTCGCGCTTGGCGAATTGCTCATCCAACGCCGCCTGCTGTTGTTTGAGTTTATCGGTTTGCTCGGCTTGTTTTTTAGCGTGCTCGTCGGCTTCTTTTTGACGGGCCGTTTGCGTGTTATAGGCGTACTCGTCTTGCTCTCGCCGCCACGCCTTTTTTGCTTGCTCTTGCTCTTCTTGCAGTTGCTGGGCAAATTGCGTTTTTTCTTTTTCCCACTCGGCGCGCGCGGCCGCCATCATTTTGTCAAAACTGGTTTTTTCTTCCTTGTGAGACAACAACAAGGTATCCAGCGTGTGGGCTGTTTTTCTAATCTCGTAAAGCTCTTGCAGTGCCTTTTCTTCCAAGACAACGGCTTCTTGAATGTCCTTTAAACGTTGCATTTCGCCGGCTAACGACTCGCCGATATCACGCAGTTTTTCGTCCACGTAACCGCGTAACGCGGTAATCGATTGTTGCGCTTCTTGCGACGATTGCTTGGAAGCATTTTCGATAAGCTTTTTTTGCCTGTTGATCAGCTCGGCTTGCTGTCGGCTTTCCTTGCGTAGCTGCTCCGCTTGTTCCAACGCTTTATTGTAAGCGTCTAGGATTTCATTTTTCTTGCTTTTCAGCGATACTTCTTGCGTGGATGATAGTGTATCCATCATGAAACCTCCTCATTGTCGTTAGTGGTGATACGCTTCAATTCTTTATTGCGTGACTCCTAGTGTAACGCCGGGTAGTTTAATTGATCAAGTCCATGACCAACCTTGTTAGCGCAAACCGGAAGGGGACAGAAGAATTTTTAGAGCCTTCCCGCGTCGCGCCCCAACGCTGGGAAAGCCTCGGACTCGGCGGGGATTCTCTAGCGAGAAAGGCTTTTGAGCTTGTTGACGCGGTACCGCGTCAGTCGTGTCACTTCGGCAACCGCGGCAACGGGCATGCCCTTGCGTAGCATGTTGCGGGCAATTTCCACTGCCTTTTCCAGCTTGCCTTCTAGTTTGCCTTTTTCTAAACCTTCCCGCAGACCCATAAGCTCATGTTCCTTGCCAATGGCTTGCCAGATGCTCATTGCTTCCTCCCGCGCCGCCCCATGCAGGTGCTTGGCGATTCCCTCTGTAAACAGTTTGACACGATCCACGCGATCCTGTCCAGTGGCGATCTGCCCCGCGTAGAGGACCATTCGATGGATCAGTTCGCGCCCGTCCGGCAGGCCAGCCACCCGTGCCAACAACGGATCCAACCGCCGCAACACTTCGCGCGGGTCCGGATCCCGCCCGTGGGCCAACAAGAACATGCCCGCCGCGAGCACCGCCTCCTCCGGCGGCGGCCGAGACTCCGCCGCGCGCGCGTCGACGAAACCCGCCGGTTCCCGCCACGCCCGTCGTGCCGCTTCCCGCGCGTTCGGGGGCAAGCGCCGGAACGGATCCAACCGGGGCCGCCACCCCTCGTCCCCGATGTACACCACCAGCACGTACACCAGCCCAGGGCGAGACCGTCCCTTTTTCCCGTCGGTCATCAGCTGCTCGAATCCGCCCGCCTTGTACCCGAATGCGCGCAGGTCCATGCGGGAATCCCGCGCGGCTTGCAATTCGACGACAATGCATCCCTCGCCCGCGCCGTCCCGCAAGGGAGCCCGAAACACCGCGTCCGCCGCGATCAAACCGCTCTTGCGCAAGAAGTTCTCCGAGGCGGGTTGCGCCCGCTCCAGCACGATCTGTCGCCGCACCCAAAACGGCAGATAAAACAATAGGAAAGGCAGGTAAAACGCCCGGTGCTTGGTCAGGAACTTGAAAAACCGGTCGTGGGGGAAATGCTCTTCCGCTTCTTCTTGCGTCATGACCACCACTCTAACACAAGAATTATGAGTTATGAGACGCTTTCTCAATCAATTTTAGGAACTCATAATTCTTCGGTCGGACTCCGAAACGACACCTTGTGAATCGTATCGTGCGGGGTGGGATTGGGCTTGGCCGTGACCTTCATAGGCCCAGCCTAGCATCAACGCTGAATGAGGAGCGGGCATATCGAGAAAAGCGCTGCTCGCGGCGGAAGTTACACCAGATCGATCAACCGGACTTGTGCCGGCGGAATCGGTCGACCCAGGAATTGCTTGGCACCCACGCGGAATCGATCGGGGGAGTCCGTGACCACGTATTCCCTTTGCTCCGTGGAACGTTGTGCCAGGGCATTGCTTTGTCGCAGGTGGTGGACGGCATGGCGGGCTAGGGCTTCGCCCGTGTCAATCCACGAGGTGACATGGGGTAGTAGCTCTTTGAGAACCGGCAGCAACAAACAGTAGTGGGTGCACCCTAAAACGATCGTATCCACGTTCGATGGAATGGGACGCAAACAGCGGCGTGCCACGGCCGACACTTCTGGTCCCGCGGTCCACTGTTCCTCGACCAGCTGGGCGAACAAGGGGCATGCTTGTTCGTGAATAGGGCCGTCGAATCCGTGCGCGCGCAAGGCTTTGGTGTAAGCCTTGGATTGCACCGTGCCGGTGGTTGCCAATACGGCAATGGCTTGGGGTTTGTGTCGCAGTGCCGCCTTTACCGTTGCTGTAATGGTCCCGATGACGGGGACGGGCAATTCTTTCTGTAGTGTGTCCAAAGCGGCGGCGCTGACGGTGTTGCACGCCAGCATCAGCAGCTTGAGCGGTTGATCCGCCAGCAGAAAGTCCGCGGCCGTGCGCGCGTAACGGATCACGGTTTGGCGGCTCTTGGCGCCGTAGGGCAGGCGGGCGATGTCGGCCAGGTACAGTGTGGATTCCTTGGGCAAGATTTCGTGGAGACATCGCAAAATGCTCAGTCCGCCGACTCCTGAATCAAACACACCGATGCTTCTGTTGTCCGTCATGTCACAATCTCGACCATCCGACCAATCCCATCAATCCCTAAATCCGCGTTCCCGTTTGTGGGATAGCGTAACGGGTGGTACGATAAAGATTGGGGCAGCAGTGCGCCTCACACGGCTAAGGAGAGGTGGGAGAAGTCCCATGGGACGCACGGGACAAGGCGAGATTGTTGTCGGGCTAGACATTGGAACAACCAAGATTTGTGCCATTGTCGGCGAAGCGCGGCCCGACGGCGTCGACATCATCGGCATTGGCACGAACCCTTCTCGCGGTTTGCGCAAAGGCGTCGTCATTAACATCGAGGCGACGGTGGCATCCATTAAAAGCGCGATTGAAGAAGCAGAACGGATGGCGGGTTGTGACATCCATTCCGTCTACGCCGGTATTGCCGGCAGCCATATTCGTGGGTTTAACAGCCACGGCATTGTCGCCGTGAAACGCGGCGAGGTGTCGCAGACGGATGTCGATCGCGTTATTGACGCCGCCAAGGCGGTTGCTATTCCCGTGGATCGCGAGATCTTTCACATCTTGCCTCAAGAATTCATTATAGATGACCAAGACGGCATCAAGGAACCCTTGGGCATGTCGGGGGTTCGGCTGGAGGCAAAAATCCACATTGTGACGGGAGCCGTGACGTCGGCACAGAACATTGTCAAATGTGCCCAGCGGTGTGCATTGAATGTCAGCGACATTGTGCTTGAGCAGCTGGCGTCATCTTTAGCTGTATTAGGTGAAGACGAGAAAGAACTCGGCGTCGCGTTGGTGGATATCGGCGGTGGGACGACGGACATGGCTATTTTCAGTCAAGGTTCCATCCAACATACGTCCGCCATTGCCATCGGCGGCCATCACTTTACCAACGACATCGCCGTGGGCCTTCGCACGCCGCAACACAGTGCCGAGGAGATTAAAAAACGTTACGGCAACGCGTGTAGCCATCTCATCGACAAAGACGAGATGATTGAGGTACCTAGCATTGGTACACGCCCGGGGCGATTGATGCCCAGGCGTGTTTTGGGAGAAATTCTAGAACCTCGGGTCCGCGAAATCTTTGAGTTGCTCGCGCGGGAGATTGAACGTGTCAAGCTGACGGACTTGCTGGCCTCGGGCGTTGTGTTGACAGGAGGAACGACGCTGCTGCCGGGGATGGTGGAACTCGCCGAGGAAATTTTGGATTTGCCGGTGCGTTTGGGATTGCCCAGGCAGGTGGGTGGTTTGACCGATGTGGCTAAGAGTCCTATTTATTCCACGGGGGTTGGGTTGGTTCTTTACGGAGCGCGCAACAGTGACAAGCGGCATTTCCGCGCGCGCGAGGACAACATTTACGCGACGGTGAAAAAACGGATGGCGAGCTGGCTGCAGGATATGTTTTAGTGGTAAAAGGGGTGGAAGAGCGTGTTCAGAAACGTTACGGGCAAAGGTCCGGTGAGGCAAAAATCGTCCGAGAAAGCGGAGTTTACTAGGGGTAAATGAGCATTTCGAGGCGATTTTTAACAAAGCCGGCCTTTGTCACGCGGGAGGGTGAGGGATGAAAGCAGAAGACATTGCACAAAGGGGCCCGCGGATCAAGGTCATCGGCGTGGGCGGCGGCGGCGGCAACGCCATTAATACCATGATTCAGCGAGGGATCGCCGGCGTGGATTTCATGGCTGCCAATACCGACCGGCAGGCGCTAGATGCCAGTTTGGCTGAAGCAAAGCTCCAACTAGGTTCCCGTGGTCTGGGTGCGGGAGCTAAGCCGGAAATAGGCGCTAGCGCGGCTAAAGAGAGTATGGACCGCATTGAGGAGATGCTCGGCGGCGCGGACATGGTGTTCGTGGCGGCCGGCATGGGCGGTGGCACGGGCACGGGGGCTGCTCCCGTTATCGCCGATGTGGCCAAGCGGCAGGGCGCCCTCACGGTGGGTGTGGTGACCAGGCCGTTTATGTTCGAGGGAAAGCCTAGGCGGAAACACGCGCAAAAAGGCGTGGACGATCTCAAGCAGGCTGTTGACACGCTGATCGTTGTGCCCAACGACAGGTTGCTGCAGTTGGTGGACCAGCAAACATCCATGTTAGACGCCTTTCGGATGGCTGATGAGGTGCTGTTTAACGCGGTGAAAGGCATTAGTGACATCATCACCCAGCAAGGGATTGTGAATGTGGACTTCGCCGACGCCATCTCGGTGATGAGCAACCAGGGCATGGCGTTGATGGGAATTGGCGTTGGGCGTGGCGAGCAGCGATGCGTGGACGCGGCGCGACAAGCTGTTTCAAGCCCGCTGCTTGAGAATGTCTCGGTGGAAGGAGCAACGGGTATTCTGGTCAATGTCACCGGTGGTCCGTCTCTATCACTGCACGAGGTGAACACGGCGGTTGAGCTCATCACGGAGGCGGCGCATGAAGACGCCAACATTATCTTTGGCTACGTGGTGGATGACAAAATGGGAGACGAGGTTTCCATCACGGTTATCGCCACGGGGTTTGACGCGGCACAGACATCCGCATCGGCCGCCGAGCAGAGCGCCAGACAGTCGTTGCATGCCGGCACCGCACAGGGGCTAACGCCGGCGCAAGCTAGTAACCCTTGGGCGCGGCCGGTTACACCGATGCAAGGGCGCGCGGGCGCGCAAGAAGGTCGTGTTTCAGTCCTTTCGCCCGTAGAGAGCAAATCGAGAGCGCTACAGGGCAATGGCCGGAAGGATAGAGAATACGACGTTCCCACGTTTCTGCGACGAGGCGGTAGCGTTCCTTCGCCCTAGCGGCCGCTGGGATGGTTTTTGCGCCCAAAAAAGATGTGAAAAATCGATTGGTTTTGCGTTTAGATCGTTCACCAAATCTGTTAAAAGTGGTGTCTGTGGTTATTTCGGTAACATGAGAAGTCCTTGTTTATCAATAATACAGGGCACGGGGCTATATGGTAATTTTTTCACGCAGTGTTCTGCAAGAGTTCAGCCCGACAGCTAAATCTAAAACGGGTCTTACGGCAGAAGTGCGGCGTTTGGGGTCGGCAAGCCAGGGCAATTGGTGGTGAGAAGACTGGCTACTACGGTGGTTCCGCACGATTGGAAGGATCGGCTGGCTTGGAGAATCGCCGTTGTCGGCGGCGTGGGGCTTTCGCCATGGGGGCCTGGCACGGCGGGGTCGTTGGTTTCGTTGTTGCTGTGGGGTCCGTTGGTCATGCTGAGCGCGCCGGTGTGGGCGCGCGCGGCCGTCGTGGTGACGGTCACGCTGCTTGGCGTGTGGGCGAGCGCGGCGACGGCACCCATGCTGGGCGAGGAGGATCCACGGCAAATTGTGATTGACGAGGTTGCCGGGCAGGGAGTGGCATTGTTATTGTGTCCGCCATCGCTGGGCGCTTTGGTGTTGGCGTTTGGCTTGTTTCGGCTGTTTGATATCGCCAAGCCTTGGCCGATCTCCCTCATCGATCGACGCGTCAAGGGCGCTTGGGGCATTATGCTGGATGACGTGGCGGCCGGGCTTGCCGCCTTGGCGACTCTGTTTGTCTTGGGGCAGAATGATTGCTTGTCAGGC
>JBCCEG010000084.1:0-6638 GCA_039030455.1 Myxococcota bacterium
CCCAAGCCTTCTTGCACAAGGCTTGGGGTTGGCTGGGATCGGTGTTGTCCTTGAGGCACCGACCCAGCAACCCGCGCATGATGTCGCGCATGCGGGGGTAGTAGCCGTGCTGATACGCCGTGTGCAAGGGGGTGTCGTACTCATCGATGAGCACCCAGGGTTTTTCTCCGTGTTTTAGCGTCAACAATTCGGTGAGGACGGCCAGAATCGGTTTGCACTCGGCCGGTTCGGCGGTTCCCTCGATCACACGGTCTAGGGTTCTTTGCTGGAGCTGCGTTAGCCGATCCACCGGCGCTCCGCGAGCGTGGATTTCGGCGATCACCGATAACAAACCGCGCAGGTCGATCCAGGCATCGTGCCAGTTTTCCGCCTTGACATCCTTGAACGTAAGGAACAGCACGGGGCACTTGCCCCGCTCCTGGTGATAGCGCTGCCCCGCTTGGCTGATCGCCAACCCCTCGAACAGATCGGGCTGATGGTCCGGCGGCCAATGGAGAAAACAGCGCAACATGCCCATATTCATTGTCTTGCCGAACCGGCGCGGCCGTGTGATCAGGGTGACGTCGTCGCCGCTGTCAAGGACTTCCTTGATAAACAAGCTTTTGTCCACGAACGCATACCCCTGTTCGCGCAGTTTGGTGAAGTCTGACACGCCCCTGGGCACGGGACCTTGCGGGTTGACGATGCAAGAAGACGGTGGGAGCGCGGCGGTCATCATGTTCCCAGTGTACACCCGGGAAAAGCGCCAAGGATTTTGGCGGGGACAACCCGATGGGAGAAAGGGTATCATCTTCCTCACACAGCATAAGACAACATGACGAGCCGCCGGCGTGGAGAATGAGGATGAGGAAGACGAAAAAACATCTATCGGCCTTGTTGCTCATCGCTCTGGGTGCGTACGCGGCGCTAGGGACACCGCAGCGGCAGGCAGCAACTCCGCCCGGCGGCGGTCAAAAATTCGCCGTCGTTTACGAAGATGAAGACGAACCTGCTTTCTACCTGTCCTCGCCCGCCTCGGGTGTGAGTCCCGCCCGGCGGGCGCAAGAAGCGGGTAGGAATTTAACGCTGGCCATTCAAGCAACCCGTGGAACCGACGAAGGAGAACTGGTCACCTTCGAACGCAAGGGGAAAAAGCAGGCCGTTGTGTTTGTGCGGGGCTACCGCATCGCCACGCTCACCGCGAAAGACGCGACATTGCAAGGATTTGCCGACTTAGATGATTACCTAGCGCACGTCCGCACGCGACTCAGCCAATTCGTCCCCGCGCAGATGACGCGTCAACTGTGGCAAAAGCGCGTGCTGCGTGTATTTATGGCGGTGTTGTTCGCGTTGCTAGGGTTAGCGCTGTTACGTCAGTTGAGCAAAGCGTTCAATCGAGCCGAAGAGCTCGTGTTCCAAAAACGCAGCTCGCTCTCCGCCCTTACATTACTCGGGTTTCCTCTTATCAGCGGTCAGGCGCTTGGTGGCTTGTTGGCCTTTGGCACCACCGTTGGTCGGGCGGCTTCTTACCTGACGGTTGTCATCGCGGCCTTGGGAGCCGTCTTGAGCCAGTTCGACGGCACCCGCTCTTTTCTGCCCCAACTGGGACAGAGCATGGCCGAACCCATTGTCAAAGGGTTGCAGACACTCGTGGGGTCCACCCCCGCCTTGGTTTTGGCCGGCGTTTTGTTGCTGGCGCTCCATGCCGGTCTACGCGTGCTGCGGTTGTTGCTCGACGCAATCGCCGAGGGTCGAACCCGCTGGCCCGGCATCACGGCCGTCCGCGTGCCGGTGTTGCGTCTTGTGCTGCCGCTTGTCGCTATCGGCGCCACCACGTTGTTGGCCGTCGCACTGGTTTTCCGGCGCTACCATACGCCGTTCGAGATCGTTTTGCTGGAGCTGTGCGGCGCTGTTTGCATTGCCTGCATCCCCGTGCTGGCCCGTTTCGCATGCGGCTGTTACCTGTTATGGTGGGGCGCCGTTAAACCTGGCGAATGGATCCAAATTGGCTCGGTGCGCGGTGAGATTTCCTCCGTCTCCGTGGGAGCCATCAAGCTAGTGCCCGCGGAGGGAGGAAGTATTGACGTTTCCCCCTTGTACGCGGTGCAACAACCCATCCGATACTTGCTGGGGTCGCCCCGGCAGGCGGTCCTCGCCACCGTCAAGCGTAACCAAGCAGTGAACGAACTGTGTGAACAGGTGCTTGCACTCGCCGTACGCGTCGACTCTCAGGCACATGTCCAGTGCCAGAGCGTCGCCCAAGACTATGTCGAACTCCGAATCACGGTGCCGGCCGCCAACATCGCCGCTCCTCACAAGCTGCAACTTGCCTTGTGCGAAGCTGGCGACCGCGGCAGCCTACAACTCCATTGCGGCATCCATCACCCCGCGGAGAATCCATGACCTCTCTGCTTTGGTTGCTGCTGCTGGCGGGCGGGGGCGCCCTTCTCCCCAGTCTGTATAGTCAAACCGGCAAACAGCACGTGCTCTTGGCACCGCTCCTGCTAGCGCTGGGCTACGGTCTTTCACCCGCGGCGCTGGGCTTTGTGACCACCGGCGCCGCGGCCGACATGCAACCCGCCCTCCAGATGGCGGTGGCATGGTTGGCGCTCGCCGCGGGGCTACAGGTTCTAGAGACACGAACATGGCGACGCCACAACGGCGTCCTGGCAAAGCAACTCATGACGAACATTCTCGCGGCCGCATGGTCTGGTTTGGGGGTTGGGGCCGTCCTCGTGATCGCTCAACTTGGCTTGACCACTTCACACACATGGCGCATGCCGGAGATCTTGCGCGAGCCCGAGGTCAACGGCCTGTTGTGGGGGTGGGGGTGTTTGGTCGCGGGAACACAGAGGCGGATGCGCCCGGCCGACCAGGTGTTCCTTGGTTGCTTGGGCCTCGTTTTGCTGTGTTCCTTTGACGGCAACATGCTGGGATGGACGGCCCTGTTAGTTGTTGGGTGCGCCGGTATCGTCGGATTGCTCGGCAACCCCACCACTTCAACCTCCTTAAAGGACCCCGCATGGCCCATACGAACAGCTGTCTTGATTGGTGCTACGGCGCTAACCTGCGGACTGGCGGCTCAACTGGGTCTGCCGGGCGTGCTCGTAGGGTTTTTCGTGGGCGCCTGTTTAAAGCGGGCGGGTCTGGTTCCCGCGACCCAATGCCGACAAGTAGCCGCTAGCGTCCGCTCGGTTCACGTGGTGACTCTCGTTCTCGTGGGTTTGAGCTTGCGCGTTGCATTAACTCATATTCTTTGGGGCATCGCGCTAGGAGTCGTTCTGCTCTGTATGCGTTTGGTTTGGGAGCATTCGCAACACCGCGTTCGCGGCGGGGGGCGTCGCATCGGAATCTTGGTACGCGAAGACAACGCGGGGCGATGCATCTGGCTCGCCGCTTCCTTGCTGTTCGTTACGCATCGATCCATCCTAGCCCAAGCGCTGTTGCCCATCATGGCAATCGCCGTCATTTTGAGCGACATCTCTTTGTGGTCACTGCGTGACTTTGCTCCCACACGGCAAAAAGCGTAACGACGATGGCGAAAACAGAATCAAGCCAAAGCGGTTTGCGGCAACCGCGCCCCAAAGTCCCTCGTGAGGGGCTTCTTCGCTCCCCCATGAACATGGCGGTCAAAGAGGGCGCTGCTCCCCTGGCGGGGGTGCTGTTGCTGGTATGGCTTTGCCAACAAGCGATGACCGAGTCCAACACACTTGGCCCCCTGGCGGCGTTGGGTTTTTTGCTGCTCGGTGGCATGGCGGCAGGCAATGTCGCCGGGGCCGCGGGCCTGCCAAAGCTGACCGGCTACCTGCTGCTGGGAGTTCTCAGCGGCCCGTTCGGCCTCTCTTTTTTCGGCCACGCCGCTGCGGGGGGCTTGGCGTGGATGAATGAACTAGCGCTGGCGCTGATTGCCCTGCAAGCCGGTAGCGAGCTCGCGCTTTCACAACTACGTCATGGCGCCAAGGGGCTGTCATGGGCCATTCTCTGTCATACGATTGTCATCCCGCTGGGGATGGCCTGCTCCTTTGCGCTTCTCTCTCCTTGGCTGCATCTAGGCGGGCAACCGACATGGGGTATCGCGCTGGCGCTGGGAGGGGTCTGGGGAGCATTGTCACTGTCGAAGGCTCCCGCGGATACGTTGGCGATTTTGAGTGAAACCGGCGCGCAGGGTCGGTTCGCCTCGCACGTGCTGGGCGTCGTCGTCCTCATCGACGTGGTGGTGCTGGTGGTCTTTGCCTTGGCGCTTCTCATCGCTAAATCGGTGCTCAACCCCCACGTCATTCTATCGCTGCACAGCTTGGGCAACCTTGGAGTGGAACTGGGGTCTTCGTGCGCGGCGGGTGTTAGCTTCGGCCTGGCGGTCGCGGCATGGTTCTGGCTTGTCGGCGACGACATGCGGCTGGGGACTCTATTTTGTATCTGCAGCGCGTTTGCCGTGGGTGCCTTTTGCCGTTACTTGCACTATGACGCACTGCTCGTATTCGTAGCGGCCGGTTTCATTGTTCGCAACCTTTCCGCGCAAGGCCCTCGGCTGCTGCACGCGGTGGAAAGTCTCTCTCACGGGGTAATGGTGGTCTTTTTCGCCACCGCGGGCGCATCGCTCAACCTGACCGCTCTCACCTCACTGTGGCCGGTCGCCCTGGCCCTTGCCTTACTGCGCATGGGCGCGAACCTCGCCGCGTCTTATCTGGGACACACTTTGGCGCGCGATCCGGGTGACTGGCGGTGGCAGTCTCACACCGCTTTTATCTCACAAGCAGGCGTCACACTGGGACTGGCGAGTATCGTCGCGCACCAATTGGGGGCTGCCGGCACACAGTTGGCTATGTTGGCCGTGGCGGTGGTGGGGATCAACGAGCTCATCGGGCCCGTTGCCTTCAAACAGACGTTGGCTTATCGGCGGCGTCTGGCCGTTTCTTAAATTCGCTCGTGCTCGACCACGACGTTTTTCCCGTGAAACGCCAACCCCAAGGCGATGACTTCCTTGACGCCTCGGGCAAGCAGATCGGCGTGATATTCCCTCCGTGCTGGATCAGCGGGCTTTTGTCCACCAGGCAATAGCCGTTGTGCACCGCCTCGGCAAAGTTGTCGATGCCGCCGGGCACGGGGCCGCCGGAGTTGAAGATGCGGACAAGGCCCTGCTCGGTCTTCATAAGGCTGGTCCCTCGTTTCACGGGGATGGTCGGATGAATGGTTTGGAGAGCGGGTATTATCCGACGAATCCCGGGAATCCTGGTCCTAGACTCGCACGAACCGCGGCGGTGGGTAAAGCAACGGTCCGGTGCCGTGCTACAGTTCCAGTGGATTGCGGGGGCGACACGGCGGTGAAAGTCGAGCCGACCCTTTTTGAACATGCTCTAGGGAGACGAACGTGAATGCTTTTGTGCTGGTGCCGTTGGCGTTGGGCATGATGAGCGTGCTGCAGAACACGCTGAATCGCGATATGAGCCAGCGGTGGGGGTTGGCCGGTGTCATTTTGGTCAACGTGCTGGTCATGTTGCTTGCCAGCCTGGCGCTTGCCTTTTGCGCGGCACAGGCGCCGCCGCCGCGCTGGTTGCCCGAGGTCTTTGTCGCCAAGGGCGGCCTATGGCGCCAGTTGCGCTTGATGCACGTGGTGCCCGGTCTGTTTGGCTTAGCCGTGATTACCGGACTGCCGCTAGCGATGACGCGCCTAAGCGCGGCGGAGGTGTTCGTGGTGTTCATGGGCACGCAGCTGCTCACCTCATTGGCGTGGGACTGCGCGGTGGCGCGTTTGCCGCTCACTTCGTTGAAGGTAGCGGGGGCTTTTTTCACTCTGGTGGGAATGGTGCTGGTAAACTGGAAAGCGGCGGGTGGCTAATACAACATCCTAAGCGAAGCGGCAGCGACTCCCTCTACTCCGTGAAAAAACAGTCAAGCGCCATACGGAATTTTTTTTGCCGCCGTGTGCTATGTTGCGCTATGCTAATGGCTAGGGCATGGCGGGCTTTGTTCTGGTCTCCCGTCGTGCCTTTTCATTGTTCCCTACTCTTTTCTCCCCCATGCCGCTCCATCATCCGATCAAGCGCCCGCTCGATGCGCCCGCGCAACGCCGCGTCGTGCTCCGCGTCTTTGAAAGCACGCTCTTAAAACACCCGCAGCCAGCTGCCCAACTCCGCGCGCAGGTTCAGTTTTTCCGACGTGTTCAACGCGCTCTCCAGGCAGATGAACACCTCTTGCGTCGCTCGCAACATGGCAACGGTTTGCTCCTTGAGGACCGAATCCAAACACACCAGCGCCTGATTGTGCTCGTCTCGCGCGCGAAACACCGCGTTGCGAGAGAATTCCTCCAACCGCTCCGTGCGCGCGTTCAACAGGAAACCGCTCTTGAGCAACACCTCTTGCAACAGTTGCTGTTGCTTGGCGGCCGTGAGCAAATCCGTTTCTTTTTCTTGCGCGTACGCCCGCAAATCCGCCACATTTTCCTCGTCGGACTTGGTCGGGTCGGGCGTGAACTCGGTGCGCGCGAAGGCCGACTGGGCCAAGCGATACACCTTGAACCCCGCGCGAAAGGGCGCGGCCGCGTCTTGGTTGAGCCGCTCCGCCACCCGCTTGTTGCGCTCGATGGTGATGTCCGAAATGCGCCGAAAACCGGCCTTGTAAGCAGGGTCTTTTTCCCCAATCAACTCGGGGATTTGCACGAG
>JBCCEG010000085.1:0-6610 GCA_039030455.1 Myxococcota bacterium
CTTCAACCCGAGCCTATGCCAAATGAGGACTTTGATCGGCTTGTTGACTTACTGCCAACAGAGCTTGAGCGCGCGCCCACTACCAGCTTTAGCTCTACCTTTAGCAGCGACTGAGTTGGTAAGCTGAGCTGGTTTGTTGGGCCCCCGCTGGTTCGCTTCGCTCACCCCTGCGGGGGCCTAAGCTGCACTTGGTGCAGCTTCGCACGCGCGCAAGCGCGCCCGGACCCTTACGCTTGACCGTTTGCAGCGACCGTGGACCGCTTTAGCTGAACCAGCTGTAGCTGGTTCAGCTAAAGCTGCTCAAGCTGGTCGGGTCCGAAGGACCGATTTCACTCGCGCGCACCAACCCAGCGTATTTCCAGAACACTAACTGGGAGGGGTGAGCCAACTGGTGTGCAAGTACCAGGGTAGAGCGGCGCGACCTATAACGATCGCGCAAGTACCCCGCGGCGGTCTTTCTTACCCTTCGGGATCCTTAGGCACTGAATATCCACTTAGGCCTCGGTCCGGGGGGTTTTTACCCGGACCTGGGTGTCCACCTTTGTCCCCATTACGACACAATGCAACAATCAGGGGGCCAAGCCAATAGCAGCACCGGTGTTTCGCCCCAAGACGGCCCCCAGCGGACAAACCAGGGTAGAGTTGACTGCTCTATCAGGTACCAGTGAGTAGAACCCCATCTAGAGTGAGTGCTCCTCGCTTGGGCTGGTCGCCCACCGGTAAGGGCCCCCTAAGCTCGCCCCATGGTTCGCCCATACCCCCTCACCGACCACAGATTGAGGTAGGTCGTTCCGCCTTTACTTTGACCTTTAGCAGCGACCCTGGACTATTGTTTTTCCTCGTTAACCTTCTTAGGATAGATACAAGTGGAGCGACTGAATACCCCTTGGGATTGCACAGTTATGTGGACAACCACAAATTAAGCTTCTTTTTGTGTTTGGCGAGTGTCTAAAAGAGTGGTCGCTAAAAGGGTGTGAGCCCCGTACTATTCTACTACCGCTGGACCAGGAGGTTCTCTAAAAAAAAATGGCATTTTTAATAAAATCTCAATTAATAAAATTTTTTTCACACTCACAAGACCCACTCGAAAAAAAAAATCTTGACAATTGGCTCAACCGAAAATGATATCTCGACGGTGGGGGCAATCCTATGTTGCCCGACACAGCCCAAGAGGCGAGCCGCGAACCTAGTCGTTGCTTTTGACGTCCTAGCCCGCTCTATGCTCAGTCATCAATCCCGGTACCTACTCAGTCGGCACCATTTTGGCCAAACACCGAACGACAGCCCACAACTGGGGGCGCTAGTACTCATCTATGAACAGTGGTTCCAACCAGTCACAATCGGCTTTGTGGAGTTGCTGGAGTGGGTTGGGGTCACGTTGTTCGTGCCCCCCTTCGGGGGCCCAAAAACCCTTTACCTAAAAAGGCTGCCGCCACGTCGGCGGCCTTTAATAATTTATCATTTTGAAAAAAGAGTTCTACCCACAAAAGCAAATCTACCCCAGGGCGCTCACCGTGGATACAGTTTTGCTCAAGCACACGTTGTCGTACTTTTGCAAAACCGCGGCGGTTTCTGCCGGAGTTGTGGCCGGTCGTGAGGAGGCTACCAATAAACGGCTCTTCGCCGCTACGAGAGCTAGGCGCACTGACTAGATCCGCCAGCGTAAAAGCTCGCTGCGCTCGCTCCTTTTTAATAGCACGGCGGTCCAGGACCGCCCGCCCAAACGCGCTTGGGCACCCCAGTTGAAGTTGAAGTGCTCTAGCGCCAACTTGACCAGCTTTAGCTTGTCCAAGGTCGCGAACCTTGACCAGTTTAACAACCCCCTCCAGATGAAATCCCCTCTTGCCGCTAGTCAAACAACTCCGGACCATTCTCCACAACAACCGCAGCAACCCTAGTCACGTCAACTACGGCTTATATAAGCTCTTGCTTAAAGAAGGCTTTCTAAAACTGGCGTTAACAACGGTGGTACCCTTTCAATCCGATCTAAACCGTAGTGCGAAATTGGGTCCGGACCCCACCACTTGGTTGGGCCCGCACGACCTTCGCTCAGCTCACCCCTGTGGACGGTCGGGCGCTCTAGCACACACATCGCCCACTGGCTCACAAGCTCTAATCGACCCGGCTGCCTTGGGCGAGGGACTGCTGCTCACTCGCCCGAATTCGCGCGTAGCGCTCGTTCCCTCGCCCACGGGGGCCAAGCTTCAAAGGGCGCACTCTAGAGTAGAGCCAGTTTGCCTCACTTGGTTCGGCCATAGCTCGCTTGGCTCGCTCCACCCTAGCTCATCTGACCAAAATGTATATGAAACCCTAGATGATTTACGTACTGAACGCTTCCGTTTCATGCCCAGCTGCCGGCGTAAAATCCCAAACAGTCCACGTCCCGTGGCGGTCCAGAGGGATCAGATGATACTAGAAGCTATAAGGATTATTCTTGAAACAGTTTACGAGCCAATATTCCTAGACTCATCCCACGGCTTCCGACCTCTTCGCTCATGTCATACCGCTCTTCGCAAGATTCGCACCAGCTCGCGCTATCACCACTGGGCACTTTCCGGTTGCCTTTTTTCCACCGACGGCGGCTCCCCTAAGGACCGGCCCCGATCCAAGGCACCTGGCGCCGAGCGCATGGTAACATCAATGGACCATCATGTTCTGATTCATTTATTGGAAAAAAAGATCGGAGATCAACGCTTCTTACGACTTATTTGGAAAGCCCTTCGAGCCGGGTATGCTGAATTAGACGACCCGTGAGCTGTGACTCCGAAGGATGGGACCCAAACACCCAGGTGATCGGGTCGGGGTACTACACAATATCTGCCCTCATTGCTTGCCAATATATATCTCCACGAGCTTGACGTCTGGATGCAAAAGATTACACAACAATTCAACTGAACCAGTCTGACTTCCCGTGGCCCTCGCGGCGAGCAACGAGCCATGTTATACATTCGGTACGCCGATGAGTTTATTGTCACATTCCTTGCGCCCCCGAACTCCCTTAGCTCGTTCCAAGCGGTGCTTCGCGTTTTCCTTCAAAAACACTTAAAATTGACTCTATACGACCCGAAAATTACTAATCTGGAGCAAGATAAAATCCTTTTTCTTGGTACCTGGATATCTTTGGGCCCCCCTAGGGTGGATTGTATAGAACGCAGATCCCGAGCCCACTCGCCGCCGGCAAAGAACCTCTTTGATCTACGAGATGCCTGGCGAGTTCCCCGGACCGATTGGTGTGTCGGGGTTTTCTATAAAAAAAAAACTAGATCAACCTCTTACCGTTCAAGAGTGTTTTGGTGTTGGTTGGTGCGCGCCCAAGCGCCCATCAACACTACGTTTACGATGCTGCTATTGGCTGAGCCAAAGGTCGTGTCTGGCGCGCTTTTGCCCGAAGGTTTGGCTCCACAAATATCGGTCCGGACCCCACCGGCCCCCCCCCCTGGACCAGTTGAGCTAAAGCTTTGCCCCCCTTCGGGGGCCCCTTCTGGTTCGCTGGGCTGTACACCGTTTGCAGCGAGCCTGCAAAAAACCCTTGTGGAGGCCTCCGGGGGGCAAAACACGGTGTGCGCAATTGTCATTTGCGAGCTAGCTCGCAAACAAAAAGCGGTGTGGGCATTTGCTCGCTTCGCTCCCAAACAATAGGTCAAAGCGGTTTGGGCCCGGCTGAGCCGGGGCAGCCAGATGTCCCTCAATACCTTCCCTCGTTCGACCATATGTGTTGACGGGGAAACACACCGAAATACGACCCGGGAGCCGCACCAGTTTTTTCGGGTCGCGACCGAGGCCGACCCGGTGCCGTAACCCGCGATCGGCTGTTTTTTTTTATTAAAAATTATACAAAAACCACCCCAAGCCCGATGCCGGGTCGCCTTTTTGTGGAATCCCGACTATTACAGCAGCGCAGCGGGCTCCAAAATGGCCTAAGTGACTTGGGTGAAGGGTTGGGGTGTGCGCGCAAGCGCGCACCAACTAGGAGCACGGGAATTTTAGCCAATAAATGTGCAAGGTTCAGTGGAGCTCGCGGCTTTTTCCAAAAAGTAATTCGGGATCGGACGAGCAAGGCATCCTTGGGCTCATCTGTCAGCTTCATTGGTCCTTCGGACCCTACCAGCTTTAGCTTGACCGTGTTCACCCATCAGGGCACAAGCACAAGCGCTCAGCGCAAACAAGGAAACCCGCCGATCAAAGCAAATGTTCGCCTTCGTGCACCTATCGAAAAGCTCGTGGATCAACTGGCGAATCTCCATATGTGCTCTCGGGGGGGTCAGCGCTCAAAACCCGTGCTTTTTTTAATCTCGAGTTCGCACAATGCTATAATCAAATACTATAACTGAGTTATGAGGGGGCTTACAAATTACTACTCGTTTGTCGATAACTGAAGTCGCCTGACCAAGATGCTTAGACTAATCATTAAAACCAGTTGTAGTAGAACTCTAGCAGCGAAACTAAAGAGAGGCACAGCCGCGCAAATTTATAAAGAGTTCGGTAGTGAGTGCGCGACAAAGATACGAGTACCTGTGTACGACGGAAAATGAAAGATTGAACGACTAGCTAAGGAAGAGCGCACCATTTTAAGGAGCCGGCTAACCAAATCCCTCAATATTTTACGTAATACCAAACCGGGGTGTAACCCCATCTACGTGAGTTTAGAGGAACGGGCCTTGATGGAGCGACTCTATATTCCAAAATTGTTCGGTAGACTAAATTCAAAACAATGTTTGGAAATTAGAGGTGAATACTTGTTGTATTGTGCTCGGCCGGTCACTACTCATGAGGGCAAAGAGGTTCAAAGGAAGCTCGGGCTGCTTCCACCGGCAGCGAATTATTGGGGCTTTTCTTCTATGACCAACACTCAACCCCTTCTTTTGCCGACGACGTGACTGATACGGGCCATAGATTCATTTGGTTCGGTCGGTCATAACTGCTTCTTCAGTGATTCAGAATGTTCTGGACCCGGGTCAATACACTATTTAAAATTTCCAAAATTGTTCGGTTCGCTCAGCTCACCCCTCAGGTACGAGGAACGAGCGCGGGGCGCGAGTCAATGGGTGAGCGTAGCGAACCAAGTTGGCCTTCTGGAGGCGCGGGTCCTCGCGGCTACTCGTGCCGTTCATCGAACGCGTAAATTTCGTGAACGCGGGAGCGCTTTCCATGGACATTCGTGTTTGGCGACGGTTGGGGCAGTGAGCGACCAGCCCAAGGGAGGGGCCCCCGCAGGGGGGCGACCAGCTTTAGCTTGACCAGCACTGCCCCCTATTGGGTCACCAAAGATCCCACGGCATGGACGAACACGACCTGTTTGCGGTCGAGCTGGTTCGCTCAGCTCACCCCTCGTAAAGGGCTGGGAGCCCCCAAGGATTTTATACGGAAGGACAAAAAAAATCGCTCGAATTCGAATAATGCCGTACCGTTTAAATAAATGAATATTTTCCCGTTTTTGGTCGCCTATATGGCCACTGGACCTAAGACAAATAACTCTCTGCCCATATCACTCCCTTGGGTTTTAGTACTCTGCCTGGGGGAAAAGATACTTGCACTACCGACCTCCACATTACGTTTATACCCAGCTCCACTGAATCGGGGGTCCTAGCAACTCGTGGCTGAACTAATTTTAAGCCTTTAGTCTTAAACTAACCACCGTCGCCAACAGTGTGTAAGCTAAAGGTGGGAACGATCGGCCCCGCCCAAAACGGTGTCCACTCCCTACCCTGTTCCTCCCTGGGCTCGGAACCAAACCGTGTTTACACAATCTGGTGTTTAGCCGCAGCTGTATAGTCTTCTAAAATGCATTAGTCCAGCTGGGGGGCCATAAACGACCTTCAGGTCGGCTCGCCTTACAGCGGGCACAAAATTTAGAGCTTGGGACGACGGAACTCGCTCGGGCTGTTGATCTGGGGTCGAGCTCTGACGTTTTGGTTAGTGGCAAGTCACCGCCCGGCCCAACCGCGCACCCTATTGAGGCCGACCGTTCGACAGCTGGTCAAAGCACAAGTCACCAGCCCAGCGAGTGCCACCGTTCCGCGCGCGCCGACCAGCCCAGGGTTGCCCCCCTGCGGGGGCCCATACCGATGGTAAGCTGAGCTGGTTTGTTCCTCGCTGCGCATTGGTGCGCGCGAACGCGCGCATGAAACCAACCAGCGGGGGCTCAAACCAGCTCAGCTTACCAACAAACCAGCTAAGGGAACCAACCAAGGAACCAAGCACCAGGGGTGAGGGTCGCGAACCAAAGTCGCTGCTAAAGGTGTAGGTAAACCTGGGGCCATACACCGTTCCGGTGATGTCACCGGTGGTTTGCAGCGACGCTGTGCAGGGGTGAGCTTGCGGATCCTCTGTGAACAAGGGTTCCGAGCGCAGCGAGGAACAAACCAAGCAACCAAGCACCATTTGTGCAGCCCCACACACACCACTTTGACCAAGTCAATTTTGACCTTTAGCAGCGACCGTGGCCGCCCAGCCCACACCGTGTTCCCCCCCTCACCCCTTGGGGTTGGTTTCGCGCGCGCACGCGCGCGCCCAACCCCAAACGGGGTCCACACACTACCCCCCGCCCAACCACACCCCCAACCCGGTTTTGTGCACGCAGCGCACGGCACCCCCCCGGGCAGCGGGAGCC
>JBCCEG010000086.1:0-6600 GCA_039030455.1 Myxococcota bacterium
ACCCTGGAAGTGGAGTTGTTGACGCCGGTGGCGATGGACAAAGAGTTGCGTTTCGCCATTCGCGAGGGTGGACGCACCGTTGGCTCGGGCGTCGTTAGCAAAATCTTGGAGTAGTAAGTGGTCGGGCGAAATTTTAATGGGTCACTAGCTCAACTGGTAGAGCATCGGTCTCCAAAACCGAGGGTTGGGGGTTCAAGTCCCTCGTGGCCTGCCAGGGGCTACGTCCCTTTGCTTACTTATTCCCTTGCCCCTCGGAGTGTCTCGATTCCACCGAAGGCTTTTGGAGCAAGCCCGCGCAGCGGGGGGACACATTCCCCATGAAGGCAAGAAGTAGCTGGCTCGTCGCGTTTTTTGGCATGACGGGGCTGGTATCGGCCCTTGTATTACATCTGGCGCTCACGAGTGTATTTCGTTGGCTGGGGGTCTCTAATACCCCTGTTCTGGGCCCGAACTTCACCTTGAGTCATGCCGTGGGAGCCGCGAGCGCACTGGGAATCGTGGTTTTCTTCGGCCTTGTCCACAAGCCTTCGCGCCTGTTCATCGAGGAATCATTCGTTGAACTGGACAAGGTTGCCTGGCCGACATGGCCGCAAACAAAAAGCGCCACCTGGACGGTGATCGCGACATCTGTTCTGGCATCGCTGGTCCTAGGAGTCTTTGACGCGTTGTTCGCCAAGCTCACCTCCGGCAGTCTTTTTGGTGGTTGAAGTAACCTATGCTAAGCTTATGGAAGCGAATCAAGGATGTATTGAAGGGACGCTCGGTATGGCAACATTGAAAACCAACGCCCTGAAGTGGTACGTGGTCCATACATATTCGGGTTTTGAGGAGCAGGCGAAACAGGCACTGCAAGAACGTATCCGTCGCCTCGACATGGCTGACAAGTTCGGCGAAATTTTTATTCCCACGGAAACAGTGGAGCAATTCAGAGGAGGCATCCGCCGCTCACAAGTACGCCCCTGCTTCTCCGGCTATATCCTGGTGCAAATGGACTGGGATAAAGAAAGTGCTCACGTGGTACGCGAAACACCCAAAATCACCGATTTTGTCGGTTCGCGACAACGGCCGCCTGTTCTGCTGGACGCGGAAGTAGAACGGATGCGCAATATCGCCACCAAAACCGCCGAGGCGCCGAGGCTACAATCGCACTATCATTCTGGTGACACCGTTCGGGTGATCGACGGACCCTTCACGAATTTTAGCGGCAGCGTGGAAGACGTTAACGAAGACAAGAAACGCGTTAAGGTTTTGGTCTCCATCTTCGGCCGATCCACGCCGGTGGAGCTAGACTATGGTCAAGTGGAGAGGGTAAGTTGAGTTTGTCATCCGGCACGAGCGTAGCGAGGAAGGATCCCTCCAAAGCCCCGATCGGTGGGGAGATCCTTCGCGTCGCTGCCGCGACACTCAGGATGACGAAGTGGTGAAGGAGTAAAACGACAAATGGCGAAAACAGTCAAGGCGACCATTCGGTTGCAGATTCCAGCGGGCAAGGCAAACCCCGCGCCACCAGTAGGGCCCGCTCTGGGGCAACACGGCTTGAACATCATGGCGTTCTGCAAGGACTTCAATGCGCGCACGCAGGACCAAGGCGGCATGATCCTCCCCGCCGTCATTTCCGTTTACGAGGACAAGAGCTTTACGTTTGAAATCCGCACGCCGCCGGCGGCTGTTCTCCTGAAAAAAGCAGCCGGCCTTTCCATCGACAAAAAACCGGGCTCGGGGGCAAAATCCCCCGGCAAGGACAAGGTCGGTAAGGTCACGCGCGAACAATTGGAAGAGATCGCGCGAACCAAGCAAAAAGACTTGAACTGCCACGACGTGGAAGCCGGCATGCTCATTATCGCCGGCACGGCGCGTTCCATGGGCATTGAAGTGGCGGAAGGTTGAGGCAGTGGTTGTTTTTGGTACGCGGCGGCTTGACGCCGCTTTGGAGTGCGGCTGCGAGAGGCAACGCTCCGTTAGGAGCGTTAGGACTCTCCGGTGGAGAGTCCGGCCTGGAGCAGGGGAGGCTACTGGTTGCCGACCTGGCCCGAAGGGCTTGAGATCGCTTTTGACGCGGGCTGGAAGTGGTGGATTCCCGCCGGAGCCTGCCCCTGGCTGTCGAACAGGGGCGGGAATGACAAAAAAAGGGTGAAAGAAATGAAACGCGGCAAGAAATATCAACAAGCGGCAAGCCACATCGACTCGGAGAAACGGTACGATCCCGCCGAGGCGTGCCAATTGGTTGGAAAGACTCGAATCGCCTCGTTTGACGAGTCGGTGGACATCGCGGTGAACCTGGGTGTGGATCCACGCCACGCCGACCAGCAAGTGCGTGGTGTCGTCGCGCTGCCTCATGGCACGGGCAAGGACGTCCGCGTGGCCGTTTTCGCCAAGGGAGCCGCGGCAACACAGGCCAAGGAGGCCGGCGCGGACGTGGTCGGGGGCGACGAGCTGGCGCAACGGGTTGAACAGGGCTTTTTAGAATTCGATCGCGTGGTCGCCGCGCCCGACATGATGGCCGCCGTGGGCAAGCTGGGGCGGGTCCTGGGCCCTCGCGGCCTCATGCCCAATCCCAAGCTAGGCACGGTGACCCCCGACGTGGCTACCGCCGTCAAGCGCTTGAAAGCGGGTCAAGTGGAATTTCGCGTGGAAAAGGCGGGGATCGTGCACGCGGGCATCGGCCGCGCCTCTTTCCAAACCGAGCAGCTGTTAGACAATTTCAAGGCTCTGTTCGGCGCTCTGTCGCGCGCCAAGCCCCAGGCCGCCAAGGGTCAATACGTCAAAAGCGTTACCCTGTCGTGCACCATGGGGCCCAACATCCCCGTGGACCCGCACAAAGCGCTCGAATCAACCGGAACCGAGTAGTAATCATGTCCCTTGTCGGGGGAACACGATGATCCTCACCGACCAACAGATCCTAGCGTCGATGAAAGCGGGAGCTATCCGCATCGAGCCGTTCGATCAACGCAATTTGGGCTCCAACAGTTACGATGTGCATCTGGGCGAAACCCTGGCGGTGTATACGGATGACGTGCTCGACGCCAAAAAGCCCAACGCGGTGCGCGAGTTCCCGATCCCCAAGGAGGGGTTTGTGCTGCAACCCGGCACGCTCTATTTGGGCGTGACGCTGGAGTACACCGAAACCCACCGCCACGTGCCCTTTCTGGAAGGCAAATCGAGCGTTGGTAGGCTGGGCATCGACATTCACGCCACGGCGGGCAAGGGCGACGTGGGCTTTCAAAATCACTGGACGCTGGAAATCTCGGTGAAGCAACCCGTGCGCGTTTACGCCCGCATGCCTATCGGCCAACTGATCTACTTCCGGGTGGAGGGAGACGTTTTGACTCCTTACAACCAAAAAAAATCGGCCAAATACAACGGCCGATCCAACCGCCCCATGCCGTCACACATGTGGCAGGCATTCACAGACTGCTGATTTCAGGATTGACCACAGATGATACATCCGACAATCCCCTCAATCCCTAAATCCGCGGTCTAGTTCGTCTGCTTCTGCCGGAAGAAAATGAAGCGCCGGGGGCCCCCCGTGCCGAATGGGCCAGTTGACACGTGATGGTCTTGCCCTCGTGTGTTTGGCCGCTCAGCGCCGTGATAACCTTTTGCGCGCAGTCCGCGTCAACCTCGACATGGGAGCTTTGTTCGCGCACATTGCCAACTCCCGTGAACTTTCCCAGATCAACCTCCGAGCGTTCACTCATGGCGTAGGCAAGCGACACCAAATGCGCGAAACCGTCATTCTTGCCCAAATTAATGTACAAACGGATGGGTTTGTGCGCGGGTGGGTTGGATTGGTTTGGCCGCGGCGTTTCCGTCCGCGTCGGTACACGCGGCTCTCGCGACCGGCCCGCGCCGGCGGATCGAGAAGACGACTGGGACGACCCACCCCTTCGCGCGCCGCCGGAACCCCCCGCGGGCGTCGTCTTGGTCGCCGCGGCTCTCTTGGCATCGCTTGGGTGACGGCCTGCCCGATCCGACGCTTGCGCGGTAGAAGCTCGCTGAGAACCCTGCGCGACATAATACGACCGCAGCAAGAAGGCAACCGCGGCGGCGGCTTGGTTATTGCCCAGCATTGCCGTTGCCAGGGGAAGATATTGACCACACTCCACATGCCTGGCTTGCGCCCCCAAAACCTTGAGCACACGCTCGGATTGTCGCGCGAGAATCTCTTGCTCGGGGGGGAATCGATGTTGCGCGAAATGGAGGTCAAATCCGCTCTTGAGCCGATCCACGTAGGCGAAATCCTTTGTCCGCGTCAAGCTGACGGCAATCCCTTTTTTGCCCATGCGACCGGTGCGGCCCGTGCGATGGACGTAAACCTCTTCGCTCTCGGGCAATCCATAATTGATCACGTGCGACAGACTGCTAATGTCAATCCCGCGCGCGGCCACGTCCGTGGCAACGAGAAAATCAAGCTTGCCGTCGCGGATGCTGTCAAGGGCCTGTTCGCGCACGTGCTGCGGCATATCGCCGTTTAGCGCGCGGGCCCGATAGGCAAAGTTACTCAAGTAGCGCTCCAACAGCTCCGTTTCATCGCGACGGTTACAAAAGATAATGCCTTGCGAGACCTCGGCTAGTTCCAGCACATACAGCAGATTACGCGGCTTGGGCCACGCGTCGTTTTCCACGTAAAGCGCGTGGGTTACATCCGGCGGCGGCGTGCCCTCGTCGCCGCGGTCCACATGGACGGGATCGCGCATCAAGTAGGAACACGCCTGCCGGATTTGCTGCGGCAGCGTGGCGGAAAACAAGAGCAACTGGCGCTGCGAGGGCAATGCATCCAAAATGTGCAACACATCGTCCCAAAAGCCCTTGGAAAGCATCTCATCCGCTTCGTCCAACACACAATGGCGGATGGATGCCGGTTTGAAAACATCCCGCTGCATCATGTCCTTTAAACGACCCGGCGTGGCGATGACAACGTGCGCGCCCCGCCGCAGCCCCTCGATTTGCCGCTCCAACGATGCTCCACCGTAGACGGCCAACACCTTTAGCCCCGCTTCATGCCCTAGTTTCTGGCACTCCGAGCAGATTTGCCCCGCCAGTTCGCGTGTTGGGGCGAGCACGAGCACGCTGGGGACGGCAACGCTCTCTTCCGGCTGGGGCGCGGCAGTGATCTTGGCCGCCAAGGGCAGCAAGAACGCGGCCGTTTTGCCCGAGCCGGTGGGGCTTTGCACAACGATGTCGCGCCCCTCGTAAATGGGAGTGAAGGTTTTACTCTGCACCAAAGTCGGGCGCTCATACCCCGCCTGCGCGATTCCCTTGCGCAAGGCGGCCCGCAGGGGGAAATCATCAAAATTCCCCTCGAACAGACCCTCGTTGCCAATCGATTCTTTCATAACAGAACTCGGATTTAGGGGCTCACGGGATTGTCGGACGGTAGAGAGAACAGCTTGTCTACACCATGCATCCGACCATTCCTTCAATCCCTGCCTAACTTGTGGTACTAGCTTGCCTCGGAAAACCGGTCTTGGCAAGGGCCGAAAAAAAACGTCGCCCCGCCGCTTGACATTTTTTGCGCGAATAAGTACATCTGATGCCTAGACAGGGAACCGGCCCTGTTTCCGGTCGCTTGGATGGGCCAAGGGATCGCACACCTTTCAGCCGGGAAACAAGAGTTACGATCATGACAACATCTCGATATTTTTCTTGGGCATTTGCCGCAGGGTTGCTGGCGTCGGCGCTCGTCGCTTCGTCGGGCTACGCCATGAATAATGCCGCGCAGGATGAAAAGGAACAGGACGGGGCAGTCAAGGACATCCCCAACAAACCCCCCGTGGCAAGCCTGAACGCCCAACAGCTGGGCAAGGGCTACACCATGATTCTCACGGGGGATAACGACGAGGTGGCCATGTGGCGCTGGAAAGGGAACCGGCAAAACGTGTCGTTGGCCGGACCGCTTACGGTCGGCAGCCTGACCAGCGTGGCATTCGAACCGCAAGGCAACACCGTGGCGGTGGGCAGCAGCAGCGGTAGCGTGCAAGCCTACAACGGCGCCAACTGGCAAAGTCTGTATACCAAAACGCCGCACAAGCAGGCCGTGTCGCAAATCGCGTTTCAACCCGAGGGCACGCTGGCCGCGTCAGCCGGTGACGACAACACGATCAAGCTGTGGGACATCAAGACCGGCGAAGTGCGGGCAACGCTGGAGCACAAGGCGGCGGTGCAGTCCCTCGCCTTTCACCCGCAAGATTCCGATGTTTTGACCAGTGTCTCCGCCGACGGCGTAGTGCGGATGTGGGACTTGGAGGACCTGAATTCCGCAGGGGTGTCGCGCGAGTTTAGCGGTAAGCCGCAAGAGCACGCCAACAGTATGGCGATGGATCTCAAGGGCAAGTCAATTGTCGTTGCCAGTCAGGACGGCAAGTTGCGTTACTGGAAAACCATGGGGATGGGAAAGAAACCAAGCGCTATTGTCGAAGCCCACACGGGCCCCATCAACACGTTGGCGTTTTCGGCGCAAGGCATCCTGGCAAGCGGCGGGGATGACGCCGTGGTCAAGCTGTGGGACGGCAAGCAGCCGGACAAGGTGATTGTGCAGCTCAAGGCGCACACCCAACCCATTCGCAGCGTGGTGTTCGACCCCAAGGCGACGTTGGCGGC
>JBCCEG010000087.1:0-6525 GCA_039030455.1 Myxococcota bacterium
GCGCTGCTGCGGCAGCGCCTTGACCTCCGCTTCGGTAAAACCGAACGAAGACGCGAAACGGTCGCGCGACACACTGTAGATGCCCAGGTTGTTCAAGTCGGAAAAGATATCTTCTTTCGCCACGCGCAAGATGCCGGTGATCACGGCCCGATGTAAAAAGTCGTTGTCCTTGAGGGAATCGCCCAACAGGCCCTTCATCAGGTTGCGCATGGGCTCGTAATATTTATGTTGATACGCCGCCTGCATGGGCGCATCATACTCATCGATCAACACCCACGGCGTCATGCCTTCGTGCTTGAGCGTGAGCAGTTCGGTGAGAATCGCCAAAATAGACTCGCATTCGGCCGGGTCGACCGTGCCCTCGATCACTCGCCGCAGAATCCCTTGCTGATTGTGGCTTAGCTCGGTCATGGGGGCTCCCTTGCTAGATGCTTCGGCCAAGCTTGACAGCAGGCCGCGCATCCGAATCCAGGCATCGTCCCAGTTGAGCTCCTTAACCGTGCGAAAACTGAGGAAGATCACCGGCCGCTTGCCGCGTTCTTGTTGATAGCCCTCGCCGGCGCGGCTGATGGCCAGATCCGCGAAAAGGTCGTTTTCTTCCGAACGCTCCGCCGTCGTAGAGACGCGATTAATCGCGTCTCTACAACCCCCCGCGGGCTGTTGGAGAAAACAGTGCAGCATGTTCATGTTGATGGTCTTGCCAAACCGGCGCGGGCGCGTGATCAACGTGACGTCGTCGCCGCCATCCAGTACTTCCTTGATAAACAAGGTCTTGTCCACGAAGCAATAGTCGCCCTGTGCCAGCTTGGCAAAGTTGGAGAGGCCCACCGGCGGTTTGCCAAGCGGGTTGACGATATGAGCAACGGAATTATTCACACCCTCATTGTGACACAGCGGCGGCGGCAACGACAGCCGAACAATCGCCGCCACTAACAGACCGCGCCCACGCCCAAACCACCAAACAGCAAAAGAGGAACTAACAGCGACGCGCGAAAAACTCGCCGTGCCCACCGTGCCAAACCCGTGTCCTCAAACTTAAACCCCGTCGCGCACACCACCGTGAACCAACTCCCCGTTACACAAGCGCATAAAGCATAAAAAAACCCAGCTCCGCCCAACCACCACGGCACCAACGAAGCGAGCCACAGCAGCAACGCCGACAGCGTTACGGCCCACTTAGAGACGACCGTACCGAACACTTCGGAAAACACCACGAACCCGGCCCGGCGATACTGCGCGCCGTGCAGCAGGCTGATGGCGACAAAATGCGGAATCTGCCAAACGAACAAAATCATGAACAAAGCTAATCCCATCGAATCCAACGAGCCCGTCACGGCGGTGGTGCCCAAAAGCGGCGGCATGGCCCCCGCAAGGGCGCCCACGAACAACGCGGAACTACTCTTGCGCTTAAGCGGCGTGTAGGCAAACACATAAAGCAGCAGCGCGGACGCCCCCAACCCCAACGTCATCCCGTTAGCGGCAATGGCAAGGACGACAACCGCGAAAACCGCCAGCCCCCAACCCAGCGCCAACGCAATCTCGGGCCGAAAGCGGCCCGAGGGCAACGGCCTGTTGCGCGTGCGCGGCATTAACCCGTCGAACACACGCTCCGCGTGCATGTTGAGCACCGAGGAGCTAGCCACCAGCAAGCCTACCCCCAACAACGACAACCACGCATGCGGGGAACGAAAAAAGCTTGTATCGGACACCGACATGCCCGCCGCCGCCGTGCCGACGGAAAGCAGCGTAATGCGCGGCTTGGTTAGGGTGACGGCGTCCTTGACATAACGAAGGACCCCGTAGGTTTTGTCTTGATTAGAAGTTTTCACTTCTCTATCATTCTCGCCGAAGACCCCCTGGTACCACAAATCACACGGATGGGAGGAATTGCAGGATAAGCGGTCTCAAGCGACCGCAATCCAAAGCTCCGCCCAATCCGTGTGAATCGGCGGTCTTAGCCGGTGCTGCCAAAGTTGAACGATTGTTGCACCACCACCGGAGCGGTGCCTTTGACAACACCCCGATAAACGGTCTTTTCCAATGCGGTTGTCAGGCATGACCGCACGGAAGACGAGCTCAAGGTATCCTTGAGAATGCGTACGTTGGAGGCCCTGCCATCGGGCATGATGGTCCATTGCGCCGTCAGGTCGCCTTTCAGATTGCGGTTGCTTTTGCGAGCGATGTTGTAGCAAGTCTCAACCTTGTTTTGAATCTTGCGCATGTACCGCTTGAGCATGCGCATGTTGGCGTTGCCGCCAAAGCTCTTGGCATCGGAGCTCTTCACAAAAGCCTTGGGCACCGCCGCCGCCCGGCGGCCGCCGCCGCCCACCTTGCCGCCGCCGCCCACCTCCACATCGCCGATGTCGCCCACCTTGCCGTCGCCCCGCTTACGAAAGTCACGGCTGGAAGCACTCAGGTCGGACTGGGAGTCCAGCGCCTCGGCCAAGTTCTGATTGACGGCGGACGATGAGGAATCAAACACGTTGGCCAAGTCCCCATCTTCCGAAGCCGACCCGATGATGCCCAAAATACCGACGCTTTTCACCGCCTCGCGCACTTGCTCCCGTCGTTCTTCTTGCGCCTTGCTAGGCGGACCGGAGGGCTTTGCCTGCTTCCGCGTCTCTTCCGCGACTTCTTCCTCTTCCTCGGGCTCTTCTTTCTTTTCCTCGGGTGTCTCTTCTTCGGGCTCAGGTTCCTTGGCAACCTCGGGCGGCGCGGCCACGCGCTTGACCCACTCCGTATAGTCAGCCTGCGACGCGGGGGGCGGCAACTCGATGTTGGTGACAAACAACCCCGCGGATGTGTGCAGCAAGAATGACACCAACAGACAGGCTAAAAAGATTTGCTCGATCGACCGGCGTCTTGCCTGATGTTGTTGATGCTCTTGGGCAGTCATCCGCTTACTCCCTCACCGTTGCGCGCCACATCAACCGGCCTCTTTGACAATGGCGAACTTGAACTCATCAAACCCCGCGACCCCGCATGTCACCAGCACATCACTCAACACCCGATAGGGCGTGTCGCCGTCGGCCACGATGGTAATCTTGCCCGAAAAACCCTCGCCGCCCATGATGCTCGCCGTGGCTCCTTGGCCCTTGCGAATCTTTTGCAGCTCACGCTTGAGCGGAGCAATAACAAAGTTTTTTTCCTTGAGTTTGTCGGGGACACGATAGGTATTCGTATCCAGCTGCGTAATTACATTGTCATCCACGACAATGGTAGGGGTATCCGGAGCAAACCTACCGTCGGGTTCCCTGCGCTTGGCGCCGGTGATCATGACCACAGGGGTTTCGTCCGGCGACTCGATGGAGCTAGAGATGGGCAAATGCAACGAGGGATCTTGCACATCCAGAGGGTTCGAAGCGAACATCTTGATCAAGTACACCAGAATAATGGTGATAATATCCATCAACGAGTTGAGCGAAGGCGCCTCTGTTTCGGGCAACTCGTGTCCGCCTTTCTTTCGTCTCCTCAATGCCATCGCCTTTCTCTCTTTTCTGTCGCTTGCCGCCGTTTAAAAAATACCCGCGCCGAACGCCACCATGGGAAACATGGGCTTCTTGTCATCGGTGAGCCGAATAGCGTCCATGGTGGAAATGACGGAGCTATACAACGCATCGTCGTGCGCCAACACCGTCACCTGCTCTTCTTCGGGATTTTTCTCTTTGACCTCGACAAGTTTTTTGCGCAATGCCTCGAAATCGTAAACCTGCTCACCGTTCTCATCGCGCTTAGGAATGAACGCCTTGGCCTCGGGATTGTCCTTGGGTGCCTTGTATGTTTTGCCAAACATGGACAGGTTATACCCCTCTTGCACCATGAAAATAGTAAGACTGAGCTTAGGCTTGTCGTCTTGCGGCTGTTGCTGCGATGATGCCCTACCGCCGCCACTGAGCTTGGGGGCTTTGGTGGTGATCACACCCAACGGGACAAACGCCGCCATTGTCAGCATGGCCAAAATCAACACCAAAATGATGTTCATAATGGGCAGCAAATCAGGCTCGGGAATTTTGCTGTCCCCTTGCCGCCCGCCGCGCCGTTTTTCTCTGGCCACGCTCTTCTCTCCCTACGTTCTCAATGCGAGGTTACCAACCCCACACACACCTTCTTCCGAGGGGGCTAACACCATGTTGTGAAAACATCCTTCCACGGCCCACACCCTCATCCATTTGCCATTCCCTCCTTTTCTGGATCCCTGCTTTCGCAGGGATGACAAGGTGGGGAACGCTTTCCGAGAAACGGTATAACACCCCCTTTTTAGCCCTTGCGGCCTTGCGCGGCGAGGAGATGCTCGATTTTCAGAGAATAGACCTCAATCTCATCGAGAATCTTCTTGGTGGCGCCGTTGAGAATCAGTGACACGAACATCAGGGGGATGGCAACCATCAAACCAAACGCGGTCGTATTCATGGCAACGGCGATGGCTTTGGTTAGCAACACGGATTTTTGATCGGGCGGAGCCTCGGCCACGACGCGGAATGCCTCGATGAGACCCATCACGGTTCCCAGCAGACCCAGCAGGGTGGCTAGCGACGCCAACACGCCCAAAGCACCCGTACGCCGTTGAATAGCCGGCGTGACCTCCTGCGTCACTTCGTCAAGCGCTCCCTGCACGGCCTCTTCACCCTCGCCGGCACGAGACAACGCTCGCTCCATCACTTGGGCCAAGGGGGTCTTGGAAACTTCCTCGCACAGTTCCATCGCCTGCCGTGTCTGTCCCTTGCGAACCGCTTCGGCAATTCCTTCGTACAATTTGGCCCCATCGCCGTTGTAGAGCACGAGCAACACATACAGCCGCTCCACCGAGACGGCCAAGGCCAAAACGGACACAAACGCGATGGGCAACATCCAGACCCCACCCTCGACAAAAAACCGTGCGAACGCACCCATTTGCTTCTCTCCTCTTTCTTCCCCTACAACCCCCGAGCAGCCAATCGCAAACACCTTGCGCGGCCCCTCAACGGCCCGAATTCCAAGTCATCCTAATGAACCACAACGCACGGGTCAAGGAACCTATTCCAAATCGGCTCACCCATCTAACGAATCCCGTTGCCCAACCGCGACCAACGGACCCGAGGCACGGCGAACGGTCCCCATTCAAACAGCTGCCCGGCGCCATTAACACTCATCCAAATGAACAACGCCTTGCCTTTGACGTGGTCGATGGGCAAGGCGCCCCACACCCGCCCGTCGGACGAATTGGGTCGGTTATCTCCCATGACAAACACGTGCCCGGGCCGGACCCCGCAGCTCTCCCAATCGCAGTCCAACCCCGGCAACCGAAACGTGCCTGGTCCCGGCCAATTCAACCCCCGTTCAACACCTTGAAGGAAAACACCGTGAGACAGGTCGCCGATGTGTTCGGTCGTCCGCGTCGCCGTCCGAGCGACCCAGCCGGACCCGTCGTAATCCAAATAACGCACTCCTCGGCGCCGTTGCGTTTGCGCGTAGGGAACGCCGTCCACGAAAACAACCCCGTCGCGCAGGGACACACGCTGACCCGGCCCCGCGATCACGCGCTTAATCCATGTTTGCCCCGCGCGAGGACCCACATGCGCCGGCGCGGTGAAAATGACGACATCTCCCGGCCGCGGGTCGCGCCAACGTGTGACGTAGCCGGATCGAAAAGGGCGCAGCAAACCGTATTGCCACTTCGACACAAACAAGTGGTCACCCACAAGCAGAGTGGGAATCATGGACCCCGAAGGAATCTGATACGTCTCCAGCACACAGATGCGCAACAGCAGCGCCGCCGCCAAGGCCAGTCCCAGTGACACCGCCCCCCGCCATGATGAAGCAGCGGGCGTTCCCACATCTTGCCGCAGCCGCTGCTCGGCCGCCGTAACGGCCTGGCGCAACCACTCGATCTGCCGCCGGACCTCTTGCGGCGTGGCGCGCCACCGGCGGCAGCTCCGCGCGACAACATCACGCAACCGGTGACGCGCGGCCCGCAGCCGCTCCGCGCGCTGTTCTTCGCCAGGATTCTCGCAACGCTTGGGAATGTGTTGCCTCAGCTCTCGCGCCAACGCGAGAGCGCTGCGGATCAAGCGGGCACGCGCGGGGCTGCCGCCGTGAAAAACCTTCTCGTCAAGCCACTCGCCGCCCGAGGCCGCGGCGCTAGCGATAAACCACGCGGCCAGCAAAACCCCCAACACCACGTTGGCGCCCACGCCGCCCTTGACAAAGACAAAACTCCAAACCACGGCGGCCAAGGCCGAGGCCGTCACAAAGGCGGTTAACCGGCCAAAAGGCAATCGACGATTCACGCTACGGATCCTCTCCCAACAATTCGCTCCAAATTTTAGCCCGAAACGCCGCTTGGGCGAGAACGTGGGGCTACGACAACGTCTCGTGCTTAACGCACGCCTCCTTGCCCTTGAACGCCAGCCCTAGGGCGATGACGGACTTGACGCCGCGCTTGACCAAGTTGAGGTGATAGTGCTTTTCTTGAATTTGCCCTAGGGCTTTTTGGGCTGTCTCCACCAAGGAATCGCTGGGACGCAGGCACTTTTTAAACTCAAACAC
>JBCCEG010000088.1:0-6475 GCA_039030455.1 Myxococcota bacterium
AGTGGGAGATACCGCATCCGCTCCAACCGCGAAAGCGGGGCGGGGCGGCCGGATTTGCTGTTGCTCCCCCACGATACGCAAAAACCCGGCATTGTCATGGAATTCAAGGTAGTCGACTCCGAGGAAAAGCTACAGCAAGCCGCGCAAGCGGCGTTGGATCAAATCAAGGAAAAGGACTACGCGGCGGAGTTTGCCGATCCGCCGGAGCGTAGAGACGCGATGAATCACGTCTCTACGGACGGAAAAAAACGCACCCTCGCCCTTGGGGTTGCCTTCGCCCAAAAGAAATCGGCGGTGCGGCACGCGTGGATTGCCTGATCGTCCGCCACAGTGAGTGTCGCCGCTCACGGTCCCAACGCGGATAGCTGCTCCGCGACAGACTTGCTTAACGCCACCACGTCCCCCTCACAGGCCGCCCACTCTTGCGCCGTGGGTTGAACGACGAGCCGAACACTCGCTCCCCGCGGCTGCAGCCGAACGCGATCACCCTGCCGACCGGCCCACAGCGCCAGCTTGGTTCCGTCCAACCGCGTGTGTTCGCCTAGGGTGAAGATCAATGTAGAGATGCGATGAATCGCGTCTTTACCCTTTGGGGACTGGGAATCCACGAGCGGCGAAGGGATATGGGTCGCTGTCAATTGCAACACACCTATGCGCCGCAGCGGCAACCGCAGCGCCATCACATGTCCCAGGGCACGGACTTCGTCGGGCAGATGGCCGTGCCGATCTTCCACCGCCGCCAGGGCATCCCACACGTCTTGCTCGCGCTCGGCTCCGGCCAGGCGCTGATAGAGCGTCAACCGGTCAGCTAGCAGCGGCAAATAGCGTGGGGGAATCAGCGCTTGCACCGGCAACTTGATCTCGGGGTCGGGCACGCGGGCCGTTGCTTTACCCCGTAGTTGCTCCACCGCCTCGCGCAACAGCGTTGTGTACAGATCGATCCCCACGGCGGCCATGTGCCCGTGCTGCGCCTTGCCCAGCAGATCACCGGCGCCGCGCAGCTGCAAGTCCTCGCGCGCGATGGTAAAACCACTGCCCAGATCGCTAGCGCGTTGCAGGGTTTCCAACCGCCGTCGCCCCTGATCGGTCAGGTGTTGCAGCGACGCGGGAATGAGCAGATAGGCGAACGCTTGCCGAGCGCCGCGACCAATGCGCCCCCGTAGCTGGTGCAGCTGGGACAAACCGAAATCGTCGGCGTGGTTAATGAACATGGTGTTGGCCGTGCCCACATCCAACCCCGTTTCGATAATGCTGCTACACACCAACACATCCACGTCTCGTTGCACAAAACGTTCCATCACCGCTTGCAACTCCCCCGGCTGCATCTGTCCGTGCGCCACGGCCACTGTGTGGCCTTGCTTGCCATGCGTTACGCCGGCACAAACACGGCGGATGTAGTCGGCCATGGCATGAATCGACCGCACGCGATTGTGGACGAAATAGACCTGCCCGCCCCTGTCTAGCTCCCGCTTGATTCCCTCGCGAATCACCGCTTCGTCAAAGCGCGCCACGGTGGTGCGAATCGGCAACCGATTGCGCGGCGGTGTCTGCAAGACGCTCATATCACGCAGGGCTAACAGCCCCATCTGCAGCGTGCGCGGGATTGGCGTGGCCGACAGCGTCAACACATCACACTGGTTGCGCAACCTGCGGAGATGTTCCTTGGCGGCAATGCCAAACCGCTGCTCCTCGTCCACCACCACCAACCCCAACTTGGGCACATGCACATCACGCGACAACAACCGGTGCGTGCCGACAAGGATATCTACCCCGCCGTTACTCGCTCGCTTGATCACCTCACGCACACGCGGGGGTTTGTGCAGGCGGTGCAAACTCGCTACGGTGGCGCCCAGCGGAGCGAACCGCTGTTGCCACACGGCCCCATGCTGTTGGGCCAACACCGTGGTGGGCGTGAGCACGGCCACTTGCCTGCCCCCGCTAATGCACAACATGGCCGCGCGCATGGCTATTTCTGTCTTGCCGTAGCTCACGTCGCCACAAAGCAGCCGATCCATCGGCCGATCCCGCTGCATGTCCGCCAACACGCGCGCCTCGGCCCGTTGCTGGTCCGGCGTGAGTTCAAAGGGGAATAGGGAGTCGAATTCGGTGTAGAGCGCATCGGGCCGAGGGTGCGGCGGTCGCCTCGCCAGCTCTCGCTTGGCGTGCAGCTGTAACAGATCGTGCGCCATGGCCAACACGGCCTGACTCACTTTCTTTTTGCGGGACCTCCACCGGCTACTTCCAAGCTTATCGAGCGCAACGGCATCGCCGTCCCCGGCCGCGCCGTAACGCTTTAACAAGTTGATCCGCTGCACGGGCACATACAGCTTGTCACCCCCCGCGTACGTCAACAGCGCGAAATCCTGCTCCAGCCCTTGCACACCCATGCGCGTTAACCCTTCGAATCGTCCCAGCCCGTGTTCCACGTGAATCACCACGTCCCCCTCGGCAAAGACGGGCAAGGCGCTTGTAGAGACGCGATTAATCGCGTCTCTACAACTGTCGGCGGCGTTTCGGCCGTTTCTGTCATCCGGCAGCGCGAGCAACCCCCCTGTCATTCCCGCGCGTCCTTTCGCAAGAGCGGGAAACAGATCCGTTTCGGCGATAACCGCCAGCCGTAAATCGGGCAGCACCACCCCGCTTGCGGGCGGGCAGGGTCGAGCAACAAAAAGAAAAATGCCGCTTTTTGTGAGTGTTGGCCCCCTTTCGTCATCCTGACGAGCGGAGCGACATTTCCTGTCATTCTGAGCGAAGCGAAGAATCTCCCCACTTATCGAAACGCGGGGAGATCCTTCCTCACTTCGTTCGTCAGGATGACAGAAAGCGCGCTCGGCGGGAAACGGTGGCGGCGACTTCAACACGGTCGGTTCCAAATCGTAAGGCTGCAGCATGCCGCGCAAATGCTCCAAGCGGCTCGCCGAAGAGACGGGCAGCCAAACGGCATAGCCTTGATCCCGCAGTTGACGCAAGCGATCGGCCGCGGGCTGCAGCGGCGGATGGGCTTCCGCGCTGTCTTCATGCAACCGCAAGCCCGCCTGCTCCACCTGACGCCGCAGATTCTCCGTCGGTAGACAATTGAGTCGCAGCTCCTTGGCGGGTGTGTCGCGCGGACAAACCTCACCTGTCATCCTGAGCCTGTCCTGAGTGTTAACGAAGGATGGGCGAAGGATCTCCCCATGTTTCGAAACGCGGGGAGATCCTTCCTCGCTGCGCTCGTCGGGATGATAGGGGTGGGTGTGCTCGTCAGGCTTGTCCCTTCGTCCCTCAGGACAGGCCTGAGCTTCTTCCTCAGCCCGATCCACAAAGACGATGTCGGTCCGCGCGTCCGCGGCAAGAGGGCATAGTCCCTCTTCCGGCGGACAAACCAGATCGCCCCGCTCACGCGCTTGGGCATGTGCCTCACGATATCTTTCTTCCACGCGGGCCGATGCTTCGGCCACGGCGCGCGGGTCAGCGCTCACGATCAACAAACCCTCGTCGCCGACGACTTGGCGCGTCAGTTGCAGTGGCGCGACAAGCCGGTCGTGAAACAGCGGCAACAATGCCTGCATGCCCACGAACGGGAGACGGTTCGCCACATCGGTCAACTTGGCTTGCAACTTCGCCTTGGGGTAATCCAGCCGTCGCGCCAACTCCTCCATGCGCGCGCGGGCCTTTTCGCATAGAGTCTCCTCCCACAAAATCTCCCGCACGGGGCCTATGCTCAGGGCGCCTAGGTCACGCACGGAGCGTTGCGTGACGGGGTCGAACAATTTGAGTGTCTCGATCCGGTCGCCGAACAAGTCCAGGCGCGCGGGCAAGTCCAGACCGGGCCAAAACAGATCGATCACGCTGCCGCGCACGGCGTAGACCCCAACATGCCGCACCACATCCGCGCGCGCATACCCCCCGATGGCCAAGTCGGCCAGCAGCTTTTGCCGATCCAGCGGCTGACCCACGCGCAACTCCCAACTGTGACGGCGCAACGTCTCCGGCGGTGGGACGGGCGTCATCAACGCCTTGACGGACGCGATCAACGCGGTAAACGGTTGCTTGGTCGCCAGATGATGCACGGCGGCCATGCGTCGCGCCGTTACGTCCGGATCGGGCGAAGTTAAATCAAACGGCGTTCGCTCGTACGCGGGCAGGCGCAACACACGCCGATCACCCGAATCGCCCAGCACAAAGCGGAGGTCGCGTGTTCGGTCTAAAGCCTCTTGCTCGGTGGGCACAATCCACAGGACCGCCGCGCTTGCCGCCGTGGAGGATTTTGTTTCTACCTTGTCACTAGAGACGTGATGAATCGCGCCTCTACTCTTTGGAATCGGTGTAACAGCCGCGGCCGCGACGCAGGCCCGTCCCAAACCGCAAGCTCCGTGCACATGCACGGGGCGGGCGGTGGCAACGGCCCGCGAAAGATCATCCACTAACGAATTCAACACAACTAAAGCCGTAGCTTAGCGCATACGGCGCGGCGGTGTCGGAATACACTTGGCCAAGCCCTTCCCGCCTAACGAGCGGCGCGATGACGCATCGCCCGTCGGTGTTCGCAACGGAGTCGGGCCGTTAGAGCCTGCATTTCCAAGAAAATTTATTACTAATATTGTCAATAGGAGCACCAAGCCATGTCCTCCCCTCGCATAGTACACAAGAAGGACAAGGAGTTTTACCAAAAATAACACCATTATCATATTTGCCACGTCCAGAAATATATGCAGTGCACCCATCTGCATCACAGCTAAGCGACACTATGTCACTACCGGAAACATCGGAAAGAGAAGATACTATCCCAATCCTCCGGACTCCTATTCCCCTTCCGCGACCATAGGTATGCTTTTGGCAAGAGACGCCGATGTCCGTCATGCCGCGGGGGCAATTGGGGCTACAGACGCAGCAGCCAAATTTGTGATAGCCCGATCGACACTTTGGGTAATAAATTGCTCCGCTTTTTTCACAACCCTGAGAATGCTTTCTTTCACAACGTTTTCTGGCGTCGCGCAAACTGAAAGCCTTGTCGCCGAACTTCCACGGGTAACCGCCACCACGACCGTATGATCTGGGTTTTCCACAGTGAAATCCGTCATCGCGAAATCCGGAAGGGCAATCCTTCTGCCGACACAAAGGCCCTACGCCCTCGTAACCCCCTCTGCAGCGTTTGTAACATAAACTCGCGTCAACTTCCGGGTGACTTTTGAGACAACTCCAAAACGTGTAACTTCCCGAAGTCCAGCCATCTATATATGCGTATTTATATGCGTATTTTTTTTCTGGTCCTCTCCAAGACCAAAGCTTCTGTGGGTCTGTCGAACCGCTATCGCCGCAGCAGCTCACGGCAATTGAACAACAAAAGACAGCAAGGCATTTTTCCAAAGCGTCCATTTTCTCCTCGGTGTTTCAGCGCATCTCCGCAGGCGCCTCCCTTTTTGCTCTTTTCTTAGTTAAACACACACTTCCCCCGTTTATTCCCAGCGTTCATGCCGATCCAAAAAAGAGATTTCGATTGAGGTAAAGTGACAATCGATGGACGGACAAAAATTCCCAGCCAAACTGGGGACATGGGGGACAGGGTTCTTTACGACCTCGATCGCCTTGATTGGGCTTTTTGCCTGCCACCGCGCGCCGGTCGCCGCACCGGCCGCCCAGCCCAACTCTTCCGTCGCGCCCGCGCCCATGGGTTCCGCCACGAGCAACGCGGCGTTGGCGCAACAGGCGCGGCGGCTGCGGGAAAAGCTGGACCGGCAAAACCCCCCGCCCACTCCCAAGGAGCGCGCCACGGCGCTGGCGCGACTGCACTTTACCCATCGGCGTTTTATCGAGGCCGCCCAAGGCTTTGCCGAGGTGCTTGAACACGACCCCCGCGACCCGACCCCCCGCAACTTGCTGGCGCGCAGTCTGCACCTGTTGGGGAACTCCGATCAAGCACTCCACCATTTGGAGATCATTTTGGACCACCATGCCGACAAGCCTCTTGAAGTTCTAGACGCTCTGTTTCTGCTGGGAGCGATCGCGCTGCAAGATCCCCACCCGACGCGGGACAAACTGAACAAGGGCAAGGCTGCGTGGGAGGGTTACCTGAAGCTTGCAAAAACAGGAGAACACCGCGACAGCATCCACCAGGGGTTACAGCAATTAGATCAGCGCTTGCGCGAGCTGAACGGTAAGCGGGGTGATACAATAGAGCAGGAGTGAGGGCAAAGACAACCGCGCAAGGGCGCGGGGGAGTAACGATCATGGCGAAAAACACCGGCGGGCCTTTTTTCGATCCCACCAACGACGTGGCGTTTCGCAAGCTGTTCGGCGACAAAAAGCATAGCGCGGTGGTCATCGACTTCCTGAACGCGGCGCTTGGGTTCAAGGGCCAAAAACGCATCGTCCGCATCGACAGGCTGGGCGAACATCAACTGCCGCCGGAACACCGGACCAAGGAGACCGTGTTGGACGTGCACTGCCACGACCAGCAAGGCAACAACTACCTTATCGAGATGCAGAACCACCC
>JBCCEG010000089.1:0-6458 GCA_039030455.1 Myxococcota bacterium
CAAGGGAGAGTCTTTGTCAAAAAATAATGGCGGTTCCAACAAAAACACGTTTCCAAATTCTCACTACATTTTCTTATGGCGCAACAGAGGGCGCGGCTTGTTTGGCTTTACTCTTTGCCCTGTTTAGATGACGTTTAACCTTATTAGGCTGATCCCACTCATCAGCCAGTGCCGAAACCAATGCTAGCTCAGCTTCTTCTCTTGCCGTTTCTGCAGCTCTACACTGATTGGGCGACGCCTGCGTGCCTAAGCTCTGCTCAAAAGCCTGTTCAAGCCCCTCCACGGCCATTTTCATTGCCTTCAAATATTTTGCTCGCGCAACTATATTATCTGTGTGAGCACTGATTGCAGCAACTCGATTTTTCGCCTTGTTCAATTTAAGAGACACTTTGTTATGCCGTGGGTTGATTTTCCAAAATTCAATAGCATCCCGAATACGATTTTGCGCTTGTCGCCGCGCAGCCCCAGCAGCATGATCTGTTGCCTTTTTGAAAGCAGAAGTCCAGTTTTGTTCCAGCTGCTCCTCGCAAAGCCAAAGCACTTTTTGGGCAAGAGCCCATGCCCGAGCTAGCTCATGAGACCTCTGAAGTTTTCGAACTTCCGCTGTCAATTTGTCACGCTCAGTCTCCACCTGTTGCAAATTGGTTTGGAGCCCGTTTGCCTTCTGCTCAACTTTTGTTTTCGCGGTCTCTAACTCTTCTTTTTCGTCTCGCACGGTTTGTAAATTCTTTTCAGCCTCTTGCAGAAGCTCTTTCTTTTTTAGATAGTCTTGCTCTTTTTGCTCCTGCTTTTCCCGCTGTTGAACCAACTCCCTCTGCTTGTCATCTCGCAGTTTTTCGCCTATTTTTTGCCCAACGCTATGAATTTCCACGGTAAAGGCGTCGGTCGCTTTACCCGGCGGGCCAAAATCGTCGGGCTCCAACTCGAATTTTAGTCGCACCGGCTTTGCCGCGTTGCCAGTTGCCACGCTGCTCCACTGGTTTGCTGTCAGCAATACGCCGTCCACGCGTTTAGCATGCGTGTCCTTGGCGTTGTCCCCTCCCAGCAAGGTTTTGGTCAACGGACCGTCAAAGCTCTCTTGCACATATCCGGAAACCTGGTTATCGGCAATCTGAGCTTGCGCAATGGTGTTGTTTTGAGCATCGGTAACTTGCAGGAAAATACCGCCGGTCGGCAGATTGCTGATGACAAGTTGGGCGTTGGGGTACTTTTGCCGCATACCGAGCAACCATGCGCCCAGCGGCCCGTACTCCGACAGAGCCTGGGTGGAAATTAGGTCGACCGGGCAGAGCGTCTGTTGCGGGCCGTGCGCCACGCAGTCTCGCAAATCCTCTCTCAGCCTCGTGTAAATCCGCTGTTTTACTCCGTCGCCCACAAAAGCCGTTGCGCCCGCGCGAGCGGTATCGCGCGCTTCTTGCCCAACAAGTTGACGTAGTCGATCGCCTACCCGAGGGTCGTTGACCACCTGTGCCAAAACGTTGGCCGTTTGCCGTTTGATTAAATCCTGCTGCAGCAGCGAATCTTCAAGGGAACAACCCACCGTTGTCCCAAGCATAACCACGGCCATAGCCGCCTGCATCCGATTGGACGTGTTCATTTCTCCCCTCCCCATCAATTACATCTCTATCACCCGTAGCTTGCCACAAAAAGCAACCCATTGCAACACAACATAAAACCTTTTAGTAAAAATCGGAGAAAAAGGCATGCTAAATACCCGCATGATCCATGCAAAATCTAATCATTTTCTTCCCACGTTCGCAACACAAACGGCGGCAGCGCCAGCGGGGCACCGGCCAGCTCGCGCAGCAGTTGCGCGTCGCGCGCCAGGCGGCCCACGCTCCCCAACCCAGCCAAAACATTCCGTGCCGATACAATGGGCAAGCGGACTCGCGCGGGGCCGGGCAAAATCACCGACATGCCCAGTCGCGCCTTGGGCGACAGTCCCGCTAGCCGCCGGGCTTTGTCCAACGCATGGGGCAGTCCGCCGAGGCCGTCAACCAGCTTGCGCGCCAAGGCCTGCCGACCGGTCCATACCCGCCCCTGTGCCAGGGAGCGTACCTGCTCCATGGTCAAGCCGCGCCCTTGCGCCACTACCCGCTCGAACCGTCGTGCGTAAGCGTCTACAATCTGCCGAGCGCGTTCGCGCTCCTTGGGCGTCATGGGCCGAAACAAGGTGGGGCCGGGCCGCTCCCCTTGCGCGACTTCCGTGGCGGAGACGCCAATCTTGTTCGCCAACGCCCTCGCGGAGACCGACAGCCGCAAAACCCCGATGGAACCGGTAATCGTGGTGGGTTCGGCATAAATCGCATTGGCCGGTGCCGCCGCGTAATAGCCGCCCGAGGCAGCCACATCGCCCATGGAAACCACCACGGGCTTCACCTCGCGCAGCTGCTTTACCGCGTGATAGATGGCATCGGAGGCCACGGCGTCGCCCCCGGGGGAATCGATCCGCAGCACAACCGCTCTAACGTTTTTGTCTTGCCGCGCCCACTTAAGCGCCTCGATAACGTCCTCGGCGCCCACGCGCTTGCCAAAGCGAGTGAAAGAGGGTTGCACATGGCCGGGAACAATGGTGCCTTGCAACACAATCACGGCGATCTGCTTGGGCGCGCGCCATGCCGTTTGCTTGACGGAACCCTTGAAAATATTCCGTTGCAGGCGGGCTCTTGGCTGAAATTCCTTGTTCAATTCGCCTTGCAGCTGTTGCCAGGGCACCAATGCATCCACCAAACCGCTTGCAAGAGCTTCGGCCGCCGTTAAACCGCCGCTGTCCACATGCGCCTTCACGTCTTCACGCCGCCGCGCGCGCTGGTGGGCCAAGCCGCGCGCAAAGGACTCATAGCGTTCATCGAGAATGGCTCTGGCTACCTCAAGCTCTTCGTCGCTAGGCGAAGAAGCAGTCAGCATTTGCCCCCCGGACTTGTATTGCCCCGAGCGGACCACCTCAACCTCAACCCCGATTTTGCGCAGCAGATCGCCCAAGTGCAGCAGGGTGACGCGAAACTCGTTGAGCTGCAGATAACCCGCCGGCGCCAAATAAACGCGGTTAGCGGCTGAAGCGATGTAATACGCGCGCGTGTTCGAGCGCTCTAGGTGCACAACCACCTTTTTCCCTCGCTCTCGCAATGCCAGCAACACATCACGCAACTCCGCGGCCCGACCAAAACCCACGCGCATGTCACCCAATCGCAGCACGATACCCTCTATGGTGGATTCGCCCGCGAGAGACCGCAGACCCATCAACACGCTTGCAGGGTGTTGGGGCTTGGCAAACACACGTTGCAGCCACGATTCAGGCTTGTTCGCCAAGGTGCCGTCGGGAGCCAACGCCACGCTAACCCACCGTTTTTGGCGTGGAAACGCCGACCACCGTCGGCTAGAAAGCCGCAAGCGCGCGCCCGCGTGCCCTTGCGTTTCGGCTCCCAACGGCCGTGCCCCGCCCGTCACCGTCGCGCCCAAATGCGGGGAATTCAATTCCAACCCCAACGACAACCACGGGTTGGTCAGCCCCGAGGCAACGTCACGCAGTTGCACGGCCGCGTGCACACCCAACCCCCGCCAACGCACCGCGGCGCCCAGCCGAGGATTCACCGTGTATCCATCCCCCCACGCCTCGGATCGAGGGTGCAAGTGAACGTCCGTGCCCAGCGTCAGCCATTCGTGAATCGGCCGCCACGAAGCCCCTGCCGCCACGGCGAACGGATCGCCAAAACGGGGATTCACCCCCCACAAGCTAGCCCCCAACGCCACCCACGGCGCGAGGCGCGACTGGACGCCGAACGCAGGGTGAAAGGGACTGAGATCTCGACCCAACACACGCCGCTTGGCAAAACCAAGCCCAAGGGCAAAGGCGTCGTGAACACGCACGGCCGTGCCGAAAAGACCCGACAGACTGCCCGTGCCGCCGCGCTCTTCTTGCTCCCGAGGCAGAACAACCCGACCACCCCCGGCCAACGTCCAGCGACGGAATAGATTAAAGCCCACCAGGGCGTCGCCATGGTGCCAACGTGCCTGGGGCAACCATTCGTGCCGATATCCCGCGACAAACTCCACGCCACCCACAAATGCTAAACCGGCTGGGTTCAGATGGAGCGCCCACAGGTCGTCTATCGCCGCCACCTGGCTATAAGGCACGGGGTTAGGGTGGAGTAGCGCCTGGTCCGGCTCTTGCGCCGCCGCGGCGGCCGCGACTGTCACCACCGCCAAAACCCATCCACGTAACCAACCGCCAACGCGGTGTCCACGACCCATGCCGAACTCTCTTCGCGCCGCTGCACGAGGCGCCTCTTGGGTTGTCTTGTGCAGCATAAGCCGAATTCTTGAAAACACGCCACTGAACACTGATTCAATTGATGGGATTGCACGATCGCGGCAACGACAACGGATGGCGTTGATCGGTTGTGGAAATGCGATTCATCACCGCTGTCATCTCCACTCTCCGACATCCAACCATCTGTCAAATCCTGTGATCCGTGGTAGAGTACTCAGATTCATTTAGGATTTGACGGATTGTTGGATGAATGGTTGGGACGAAGCGCGCGATCTTTCTACTTTGTCATTCCCGCCTCTGTCCGACATCCGACCATCCGCCAAATCCCGTGATCTGCGGTAAGAGCAGGACCGATATGAAGTCGCAGAGCTAAAAATTTCTATCTCAGCAGCAAGCTACTGAGTTTTACGGAATTTTTTCCTTTGGAGCGCCCTGCTCCGGACATGATTATGGGCTGACGCCCATACGCTATCCAGCTCGGGAGCAAGCCCCCCGAGATTTCCGCGTAGCAGGTCAAATCGGTCCTGCAAATGTCACTCAATCCCTTGCCAAGAGAATTCTTCCGCGTTTATCATGCTCCTCATAACCAAACAAAGCCCTGGTTAGGTTTACGACCGGCGTTGATCCAAATCGGGGCAACAGACACATGAGGAAAACAAACGTGTACCGTCCGTCTCGTCTCACAGCATGTGCTCTTGTGGCATTCCAAATTGCTTCGCTTGACCTATACGCCACCGGTAGCGGTAGGGACACAGCCCAACGCGCGCAACAACAGGGTGCGGGTGTGTACTTGAAGCCGTGGCAATGGGCTCTAGCCGCGCTGAGTTTTTTTGCATTGGCCACCTCGGCTTCAGGAGAGCAAAACCCAGCAGGATTATCGCCGTTGGCGGACGATAATTCACCAGGGAGTGCTGATGATCCATGGGATTTACCCGTTGAAGCCGTTGTCTCTCCACAGGGGGAAATAAAGGCTGTTCCGCCGCAAGAAGATTACCCCGCTATCCAAAACGATCCACTGCCCACTCTTCAAGACGATCCATTGCCTACCAGCTTGTTAGAGACGCCGGGGGAGCAGCACCCCGACGTGGTCGCCAACTACAATAATTTGGGCAATGTCTACTATCACAAAGGCGAATACAACACGGCCATTGAATTCTACAAGAAAGACCTTGAAATAAGCCTCAAGAAGCTGGGGGAGGAGCACCCCGACGTGGCCACCAGCTACAACAATTTGGGCAATGTTTACTTTCGCAAAGGCAAGCACGACAGAGCCGTTGAATTCTATCAGAAAGCCCTTGAAATAAACCTCAAGACGCTGGGACAGCAGCACCCAGACGTGGCGGCCTGCTACAACAATTTAGGCTTGGCTTACGAGAGCAAAGGCGAGGTCGGCAGGGCCATTGAATTCTACCAAGACTCCCTGGCTATCCGCCTCAAAACGCTGGGGCAGCAGCACCCAGACGTGGTTGCTTCCTATGTCTCCCTGGGCAATGCCTACGAAAGCAAAGGCGAGGTCGGCAGGGCTATTGAATTCTACAAGAAAAACCTTGAAATAAACCTCAAGAAGCTGGGGCAGCAGCACCCAGACGTGGCCGTTTCCTATGGTTCCCTAGGCAATGCTTACTACCGCAAAGGCAAGTACGACAGAGCTATTGAATTCTACCAAAACTCCCTGGCTATCCGCCTCAAGACGTTGGGCGGGCAGCACCCAGACGTGGCTACTTCCTATGGCTCTTTGGGCAATACCTACTTTCGCAAAGGCGAATACAACAGGGCTATTGAATTCTACCAAAACTCCCTGGCTATCCGCCTCCGATTTTGAATGTCAGCGCGGTGATGCTCTGACTCTGCAGCCTTTCGTGGTGCATATCTGGCTGAGTCACCGCCAGTGCTTTGCTAACTCGGATCTGTTTAAGCGCACGGTCCTGTCCCGATATGCACCAGTGCAGCCATCGGATTGGCGGTTCGAGAGTGGCGTCCACGGCAAACCGGCGCTGGTTGATCCGCCGGCTCCTTTGACATTCAACGTAAGCCACAGTAGAGAGAGGCTCGCCTGTGCGGTGGCTTTGGACCTGCCTTTAGGTGTCGATCTTGAGTATCGGCATCCGGATCGGGAGTTGATGCGCGTCGCCCGCCGATACTTTCAGAGGGAGGAGGTGAAGGTGTTGGAGTCCCTGCCGGAACAATC